>JAAAOH010000359.1 GCA_009908925.1 Spirochaetota bacterium
GGCGTCGGTGACGAGCTTCTCCAGGATTTCGGTATTCGCCTTGACCGCAAAGTTGTACACCGCACGCCCGTCCATCTGTATGAGCATGTCCTCGGGCGGTGTCACACCGGGCTTGTAGGGGTTGGCAGTACCGCCGGCCGGGCGGATGAGCGCCTGTGCGCCGGAGCCCTTGGAGCGCAGCACCGAGTTCAGGATGCCCCGGTCGCCTCCCTGCGGATTGGCCTGTACCACGACTGCGCCCGCGCCGTCTCCGAAGAGCACGCAGGTGCGCCGGTCTTCCCAGTTGGTAATCTTGGTGAGCTCCTCCGCCGCCACGACAAGAATGTTGCGATACGCGCCCGAGGATATGAGACTGCGGGCAAGCTCGAGGCCGTACACGAAGCCGGTACAGCCGGCAAGGATGTCGAAGGCGCCGGCGTTTTCGGCGCCGAGCTTGTCCTCGATGATTGATGCGGTGGCGGGAAAGCCGGGATAGTCAGGACTCGCTGTCGAGCAGATAATCATGTCGAGCTCCGCCGGCTCCATCCCGGCCCGCTCGAGGGCAAGGCGCGAGGCCTTCACACCGAGATCCGAGGATGCCTCGTCATCGGCGGAAATGTGGCGATTGCCGATCCCGGTATGAGAGCGGATCCACTCATCCGAGGTATCGATAGTCTTCGCGAGCTCATCGTTGGAAACCCGCTTCTCCGGAACGTACGCGCCCACAGCGCTAATCTCAGCCGTCATAACTGTGAAACTCTCCATATCTGCGCCGAAATGTCAAGTTCTCGGTCGCCAACCGACTCAAAGAACCGCATGACGAATCGCTAACAAAATGCTAACCTGAGAAGGGTACGTTCCCCACGGTCGTTATTGACCACAACATTCCGCAAGGAGGCGTGAAAACATGAAGAAGTCATTGTCTCTGCCGCTTGTTACCCTTCTCGTGCTGGGTATCTCGGCAGTGCTGCTCGTCGGGTGTCAGCCGGCTGAGCCGGAGCTCGGAACGGAGGAAAACCCGGTCATCTGGTCGTTCGTGCCGTCCGGTGACACCGGAGAAATCGTGGCAGGCGGAGAAGCCGTTGCCGACATGATCTACGACAAGACCGACATCGTGGTCGACATCAGTGTCGCCACCGAGTACGCGGGTGTCATAGAGGCACTCTCCACCGATCCGCCGTCGGCGCACATGGCATCACTTGCAACCTTTGCCTATATCGTCGCGTCGGAACGTGACGTCGCAGAGGCCGCGCTCGTTGCCGTGCGCTTCGGAAGTCCCACCTACAACGGTCAGATCATCGCCCGTTCGGACAGCGACATCAACACCGTGGCCGACCTCGAGGGAAAGACCTTTGCCCGCCCCGATCCGTTCTCCACTTCAGGATGGATCATTCCCTCCATCACCATGCGTGCCGAGGGTGTAAACCCGGATGAAGACCTCGAAGAAGTCGTCGATGCCGGCGGGCACGGAGCTGTCTCCGCCGCCGTATACAACGGTGACGTCGATGCTGGTGCCACGTACGTCGACGCTCGCGGTGAAATCGAGGAAGACAACCCCGACGTCATGGAAGTACTCAAGGTCGTCGCCGTATCCCAGGACATCCCCAACGACGGCGTTCAGTTCCACCCCTCGGTACCCGATGAGATGCGGCAGGAGATCGTTGCTGCGCTGCTCGAGGTTGCCGAGGAGAACCCCGACGCTCTCGACGACGCGTACTCCTGGACCGGGCTCGTGGAGCGCGACGACGCGTTCTACGATCCGTTCCGACAGACGCTGCAGGCCGCCGGCGTGGATCCTCAGCAGTTCATGGACTGAGTCCGCTCCGTGCTCTCTTCGACATGCATTTCCGGGGGGCGACGTCAGCCGGCGTCGCCCTCCGACCATATTCCCCACCTCCCTGGAGGCCTTCCATGCTGCAGGTGAAAAACCTGACGAAGGTATACGACGATGGAACCGAGGCGCTGACCGATGTCAGCTTCAATGTCGAGGAGGGAGAGTTCCTCGTCGTCATTGGTCTTTCCGGTTCCGGCAAATCTACGTTGCTTCGCTGCATAAATCGTCTCATCGACCCGACCGCGGGACAGATCCTCTGGGACGATCTCGACGTAACCGCGGCGGAGGGACAGAATCTGCGCCGCCTTCGGTCACAGATCGGCATGATCTTCCAGCACTTCAACCTGGTGAAGCGCTCGAACGTCATGACGAACGTTCTTTCGGGTCGCCTCGGCTATGTGGGTACCTGGCAGAGCGCCCTCCTTCAGTTCCCGGAATCCGACAAGGAGAAGGCACAGGCCGCACTCCATCGGGTGGGACTCGAGCCGCAGGCGAGAAAGCGCGCAAGTGAGCTCTCCGGCGGTCAGCAGCAGCGCGTCGGTATTGCCCGGGCGCTCATGCAGGAGCCGCGAATGATCCTCGCCGACGAGCCGGTGGCGAGCCTCGATCCGGTGCTTGCCCACACCATCCTCGGGTACCTCGAACAGCTGAACCAGGAGGACGGCATGACGGTGATCTGCAGCCTCCACTATCTCGACCTCGTGCAGCGTTACGCTACCCGTGTCATCGGCCTGAAGGACGGGCGGGTCGTCTACGAGGGCACACGGGAGGAGATCCGCCGCATGACCGACGAGCAATTCAAAGAGATCTACGGGCAGGAGGCCGAGCGTGTAAGCGCCGCGCAACGCCAGGTGGAGGAAGGCTGACATGGGCGATATCAAACCGATCTCCCAGCAACGAAAGAAGCCGTTCGTATCCGCCCCCGTGGCCGCCGTGCTCTCGGTCATACCGGGTCTCGGCCAGGCCTTCGCGCGCGAGTACTATCGCGGGCTGCTGTTCTTCGCGAGCTTCGCCACTGCCATTGCCCTTTTTGTGTGGCGGCTCCATGACATCGCCCGCCGCGACGACACGCTGGTCGATCGCTTCACGAAGTCTTTCGACCTTGCCACCGGATTCATCATTCTGGTGCTGCTTTTCATCCTCCTGCTCTGGGCACTGAACATATTCGATGCCTTCATTCTCGCCCGGGACGGCAAGCGGGGACGCACCGGCGTGTTCCTTGCACTTATCGCCACCTATTTCGTCCTGGGATGGCAGGTCAGTGAGATCGACGTCGTCCGTCTCATACGGGAGGCGCCTGAAGCCCTTCCGCCACTGTCCCGCGTCGTCTGGCCATGGGAAGCCGCCATCACATACGAAACGGATACGGTGCAGGCCGCAGCGAGGATCCTCATAGGCGACGAGTACGAGCCCCCGGAGCAACCGGAACCGGAGCCGGGAGAGCCCGTGCTGGAGTCAGACCGGTACTACGGGGACCTCTCCGTACAGGATGCCGAGGGAAACATCATCCCCGGCACCGACCTCCGGATCGAGGGCCGAAACTTCGAGCCGAACACCGAGACAGAGATATGGTGGCTCGACCCCATCGGAAACCAGTTCCAGCTCCGGATGGGCGGCGAGTACGTCACCGTCATAACCGACGATGAGGGGTCGTTCGAGGCAACCATCACCATGCCCTACCGGGTCGTACCGCCGAGCTCCACCGGGCCCCAGATTCACCAGTTACAGGCCCGGCAGGTCAGCGAAACCGGCCCGCCACTGCCGAGCCAGCCACTTCGCCTGACCATCGGCCGGATGATAGAGACCATCTTCATGGGGATGATGGCCACGATGTTCGGCATCGTCTTCGCGATCCCCCTGGCCTTTCTTGCCGCGCGCAACATCATGGGCGTTTCGCCGGTGGGCATGGCGATCTACTATGTCGCACGCACCTTCATGAACATCGTGCGCTCCATCGAGCCGCTCATCTGGGCGCTCATCGCGGTCGTGTGGGTTGGTCTCGGGCCCTTCGCCGGAATCGTCGCGCTGACCCTGCACTCCATTGCCGCGCTCGGAAAGCTTTACTCGGAAGCCATCGAGGGCATAGACCACGGTCCGATCGAGGCGGTGCAGGCAACGGGGGCGAATCGCATCCAGACCATCGTCTTCGCAGTGATTCCGCAGATGATTTCACCCTTCATCAGTTTTTCGATCTACCGCTGGGACATCAACGTTCGCATGTCCACGGTCATCGGTCTGGTCGGGGGCGGTGGTATCGGATTCCTGCTCGTGCAGTACATCAGGCTGCTCGACTACCGCGCCGCCGGCATCGCAGTGTGGTTCATCGCGGTCACCGTTGCCGTACTCGACTACGTCAGCGCGGAGATCCGCGCACGGCTGATGTAGGCCCTGGATAGCGCATGCCCGTCGCCGTACCGCTCCTCGTAGCGGTTACAGCACAGATACTCTGTCAGATTTTCAAGGTGGTCGCGTACTCCATACGCGACCACCGCTTCTCCCCTCACTACTTCACGACCGCCGGCGGCATGCCGAGCTCCCACTCGGCGTTCGTCACCGCCCTTACCGTCTCGGTCGGCATCGCGCGCGGCTTCGATTCCGAGCTTTTTGCCGTGGCGTTCGTGTTCTCTGCGATCGTCATCTACGACGCCTACCGTCTGCGTGGTCACGTGGAGACGCAGGCCGAAGTGCTCAATCGGCTGCAGCGTCACCTTCCGGCAGAAGAGCGCGAAAAGCTATCGGAGATGGTCGGTCACTCGGTTCGGGAGATCGTCGCGGGAATCGCGGTTGGAATCGCCTTTGCGGTGGCGGTGAACGCCGCCTTCGTGGCCGCCGGGCTCGGGTAGCGCCGCCTTCGCGGCCGCCGGCCTGGGGTAGCGCGACGTCCGGGCGGGACCGGCGGCGCCGAGCGTAACCTCGGAGCCCCGGCGTCAATACACCGTGTACTGCCGGACCTCGTCCACCTTCACCTTGATATCGACACGCGCCTTGTAGGCGGCGCTTCGCACATAGATGCGTGGGGAGCCGAGGAGGATGAGGCTTCCCCGCGCCTCCCGCGGCTTGTTGTCGGTCATGGTTCGCAGGAGCCCTCGCACCGCGAGCCGTATCGCATCCTCGATGGCGGGGATGCGCGCATCGTGCCCCGCCCATATCGGCTCCTCGCCCTCGGCCCCCACGCTCGGGACGTCACCGCTGAGCCAGCCGGCAAGGCGTGAGCGCTGAAAATCCGCCAGCCGGTACTCGAAGCGGCCATGGAGGCGCAGCTCCTCGATCCGGGTCGAGAGCACCGATAGTCGCGGATCGCCGAATCGGACCTCCGCGATGGGCGCGAGCTCAAACTCCTCGGCGACCTCACGCCGGCGGTCTGAGGGAACGTAGCGGAAGCGAAAGCCGTAGATCATCCCACCGAAAATGTAGCGTGCCTCCTCGAGCATGAGGCGTACGGCGGCCTCCTCGGAAAGCGGATAGTTCTCGCCCTCGCGAGCTACCGGCGGCTCGAGGTCCACCCACAAGCTTTCGGTGAGGTACTGCGGGCTGCGATCAAGCTGGGTCTGCGCCGGGACAACGGCGGCGGCCATGAGGAGCAGGAGTATCCATGGAGCGCGGCGCACGCACCCGGCGGGCGACGGTAGAACGCGAGTAGCCATCGTATTCAGAATATCGACGAAAACGCGCCCGCCGGTGAGCTCAGGAGCGCATGTCGTCGATGAAGACCCGGATCGGATTGATCCGGAGCCGCACGACGAAGTAGAGGAAGGCGAAAAAGAACCCGGCAAGATGGGTGAAGTGCGCGACATTGCCGCGCGTTCCGCCGATCTGGGAGAAAAGCTCGATGAAGGTATAGCCGATGACCAGGATTGGCGCGCGAATAGGGATGATGCCGAAGAGGAAGATCACCGCGTCGGGAAAGAGGGTTGCAAAGGCCAGCAGCACCGCGAAGACCGCACCGGAGGCGCCCAGCAGGATGACGCCGACATTGCCGGTCATCAGGTAGAAGCCCAGGGAGAAGAGGCCCGCGAGGAGGCCGGTGATGCCGTAGAAGAGCAGGAACTCGTAGCTGCCGAGTCGAGCCTCGACCTGGGTCCCGAAAAAGAAGATCCCGAGCATGTTGAAGAGGATATGCGTGACGCCCGCATGGGCAAACATGTAGGTAAAGGGTTGCCAGATGAGGCCCCGGTCGACGACGGCCATAGGGTTCATCGCGATGTAGAGGATCGTCTGGGGAGCAATCTGAGTCACGAAGAACACGAACAGATTGACCCCGATGAGAATGAAGGCCGCATTGAAATTGCGGTACGGTAGGCGCTGTCGAAGAAAAGAGGTTTCTGCCACCGGCTAAAGGTAGTGCGAACGCCCCCGCCGGTCAACCGGCGCCGGTCCACCAGCTTGAAAGAAAGCCCCGCGCACCGTATCCTGAGCCCTGTCATGGCAAAAACGGATCTGACGGTACATGAAGCAGGCCCCGCGAAAGGCACCCCCGTTGTATTCCTCCACGGATTCCCGTTCACCTCTTCCATGTGGAAGGACCATGTTGATGCGCTTTCGGAGACCTACCGCTGCATCATCTATGATCAGCGCGGCGCGGGAGAAAGCCCCGTCGGCTCCGGCCAGTACACCATCGAGACCCTCACGGACGATCTCGAAGCGGTGATGAAAGCGAAAAAGATCAAGTCCGCCTTCCTCGTGGGCCATGACCTCGGCGGCTACGTCGCCCTGCGACTCGCGCAGCGGGACGCCACCCGCGTTCGCGGGCTCATCCTCATAAACAGCCACTGCTTCGGCGATGCCGACGATCAGCGCATGTGGTGGGCGACGCTCGTGCGTCACATCGAACGGGAGGGCATGAAGGACTTCATCAAGCAGTACTTCCCGACCCTCTTTGCCGAATCGAGCATGACGCAGGCAGGGTCGCCG
>JAAAOH010000345.1 GCA_009908925.1 Spirochaetota bacterium
CGCGAGCCCGCGATGGGCGCCGGACGGCTCGCACCTGCTTTTCGTCTCCGACCGTGACGGCGATTTCAACATCTACACCATGCGGCCCGACGGTTCGGGCGTCGAGATGCTCGACCTGCCACTCCCGAACCAGCAGCCGCCACAGCAGTAGGGACGGAGGTTGCCCGGCCCACCGTCGGGGACAGTCGGTCGGGGACGGAGGTTGAACATGAGCGACCACTACGACGTAACGATCATCGGCGCAGGCATCTCGGGGCTCATCTGCGCCAACTACCTTGCCCGCGCGGGAAAGCGGGTTCTGCTCGTCGAGCAGAACCATCAGCCGGGCGGCAACATGTCCGGGTTCCGCAGGCGCGGATTCTACTTCGATGCCGGAGATCAGTCGTTCGAAAGTCTCGGCATCGTCTTTCCCATCCTCCGCGAGCTCGGGCTCTACGATCCGGCGGATTTCACGCAGCTCCGATATCGCATGGTCTCCGATGATTTCGATTTCTATCTCGACTCCATTGACGGCGCAGAAGGTGCGCTCAGAGAGGCGTTCCCGCGGGAGACCGCGATACCAGAGATATTCGACGAGGTGCGGCGCGTCTCGCGATTCCTCGACGAGAACTACGACCCGGGCAGCTTTCCACTGCTCAACCATTTTCGCCTGCGACATCTTCTCCCCGCAGCAAAATGGCTGCCGCCACTGCGGAAGTGGCTGACCTTCCGCTACCGCGAGAAGATCTCCTCGCGCATCGCCGACCCGTCGCTACGCACGTGGTTCACACACATCGGCTACCGGCGAATGCCCTTCCTGTTCTTTGCCGGGTTCTGGCATATCTGGATCAACGACTACTGGTACCCCAACGGCGGGATGCAGGCCTTTCTCAACAAGCTGGCCGCCTCATTCGAGGAGCACGGTGGAGAGATCCGCTATAAGACGATGGTCGATCATATCGATGTTGATGAGCGCTCACGCCGCGCGCGGGCCGTGGTGACCGCCGCGGGAGAGGAGATCGCCGCCGACCAGATCGTCTACTCCGGTGACTACAAGCGCTTCGTCGGCGACATCCTCGAAGAGCGTCACTTCAAACCACGCTTCGTGAAGAAGATCCGCGAGGCCGACCTCACCGAAGAGATCTTCAGCGTCTACCTCGGCCTCGATATGCCGCCGGAGGAGCTCTTCGGACATGTCGGCACACAGCACGTGTTTCTCTTTCCGAACTACGATGTGATTTTCCCCGACGAGCGCTCGCCCCGCGACGTGCACAGCCGCATGTGGGTCGCGCTCAACGTCTTCCACGGGGAGAACGATGATGCCGCGCCCGAGGGCAAGTCGACGCTCGTCCTCCAGACCTACAGCTCCTACCGCTGGGAGAACTACTGGCACAACGCAGGCGATTCCGACGAACGGCGCGAAGAATACACCCGCTTCAAGCGCGAGATCGCGAACGAACTCATCGCGACGGCAGAGCGCCTCATCCCGGGCCTCTCCGAGCGCATCGAGTACCTCGATGCCGGCACGCCCCTCTCGCTCAAGCGCTACACCCGCAACACCGACGGCTCCACCGGCGGGTGGTGCTACGACGACAGGGTTTCACCAGTGTATCGGAGCCTGGGTTTCAACATGTTCAGGACACCGTTTTCGAACCTGCACGCGGCGGGACACTACGCGCTGTGGCCCGGCGGCGTGATATCGGCGACACTCAGCGGCCGCATGGTGGCAAATCGGGTTCTCGGGCGCCGGCTTCTCGCGCGCATGGAGCAACCGTGACGCCTGAGGTATCAAGAACCGTGTTGGTGAAGTTCGAATAAATCCTTGGAGGATGGAGAGCTTTACGTACCGGGCCCGCCAGACGATCTCGCACAACGCGTTTTAGCAGCAACACTCTGCGCGGCCTGAACTTGCATACACGCTCACCAACACGCTGCTATATACCCCCCTACTCCTGAATGAGCTCTACGACCTGCGCCGGGCTCTCCGCGTTGGCGAGGGAGCGACAGAAGGCGTCTGAGCGCGTGAGGCGGGCAATCTCGGAGAGTGCCTCGATATGCGGCCCCGACTGATCGGGGGCGGCAAGAAGCAGGAAAAAGAGTTGCGAAGGGTTTCCGTCCTGCGCGTCGAAATCGACGCCGGTCGGGGCGATGCCGATGGCCACGGTGAGCCGATCAACCGCATCCGTCTTGGCATGGGGCACGGCGATGCCCTTCTCGAGTCCCGTGCTGCCCCGTCCTTCGCGCTCGAGGAGGGCGCGGTAGGCGGATTCGGTATCGGTGAGATCACCGGCGTCGGCGAGCACCTGCACGAGCTCGCGCAGAATATCGGGCTTGTTGCGCCCCTCGAGCGGCACCTTCACAACATCTTCACGTATCTGATCGATCAACGCCATTGTGCTATTCCTCTGCTCCGTACTCGAACATGTCCCACACCCGCTCCTGATCCTTCACGATGAGGACCGAGCAGCCGACGCTTCGCATGGCCCGCTCGGATTCGTTGTAGAACTCATCGCGGCGGCTGCGCGCGTGCGCGAGCTCGCCGATCACCAGCAGATCAATCTCGTGCTCGCGAACCATCTTCGTCACTTCCTGATGAACGCTGCCGCTCGCCGTCAGCGTCCGGAGCGGAACACCTTTCTGATCGGCAAGATCCTTCACGTGCTTCAGATACCGGTCGGCATCCGAGCGAAGGTCCGCCTCGTACTCCTCTTCCTCGGCCTCGACGAAGATACGCGTTTTCAGTAGCTCGTTCAAGGCGCGCGTGTTGATGACATACGCAGCGATAAGCTCCGCAGCCGAGGACCCGGCGAGGAGGATGGCGTACTGCGTCGCCGTGATTGACTCCTCCGTCCCGTCTACGAGGACGAGGAGTCGTCGGATTGGCCCTGCCATTGTGCCTGCTCCTTTGCTTCGAGGCGAGATTTGACCATCTTCATGAGAACGAACATGTCGCGCTCGTTCTCCTCGAGGCGTTCCTGTATGATCTTCACCGTTTCGTTGAGCTCGGGGATGGCGATCTTCTCGAGAGCGTTGACCTTGCGAATAGTCTTCTTGACTTCGCGTGCGAGGCGCATGATCGACACCTTCAGCTCCGCGAGTCGGCCGACGATCTCGAGTACGTCGCGGAATCGTGCGACGGTCTCATCGACCCGGAATGTCGTGCGGTAGGTCGAGTAGTACGGCGCGTGTTCGGTGAACGAGGTCTCCACAACGGGCAATCGGACCCCCATCACCCTGCGCTGGCTGAGCTCGATGTCGGCCTCGATGTTCACCGCTGCAGCGATCCGCCCGGTCTTGAGCTTCCCCATGGAAACCGCCGCGCCCCGAAGCGCATCATGTGCCTCGCTGAGCGCCTCGTCAGCCTCGCGCTGCACCTCCTCGGCCTGGTCGACGAGGCCGAGAAGCTCGATGACAAGAATGTTTCGCTTCTGATCGAGGAGCTCGTAGCCGAGCTCGGCAAACTGCAGCTCCTCCCGCAGCGACATGAGATTGGTCTTTGTGGGAGCAACGTTCCGCGCCGTACTCAGCCTCCGTAGTAGGTCTCGATCTCTTCCTGCGTCACCCGGTGGAGCTCATCGGCCGGGAGATTTCGAAGCGCCTGCCAGCCGAGATCGAGGGTCTCCTCGATCGTGCGCTCCTCGTACTGCCCCTGAGAGACGAACTCCTTCTCGAACGCGTCGCCGAACTTCAGGTACTGAGAATCAAGCGGCGTGAGCTCCTCCTCTCCGATAACCGAGGCGAGGTTCCGCACATCCTTCACATAACTGTAGGCCGCAAAGAGCTGGCTCGCAAGGTGGGGGTGATCGGCGCGGGTGAGCCCCTCGCCGATGCCGTCTTTCATAAGCCGCGAGAGCGACGGGAGCCCGGCGATGGGCGGGTAGATGCCGCGTCCGGCCATCTCGCGCTCGAAGACGATCTGCCCCTCGGTGATATAGCCGGTCAGGTCCGGCACCGGATGTGAGATGTCGTCATTGGGCATGGTGAGGATGGGAAGCTGAGTGATCGAGCCCTCGCTTCCCTCGATGATGCCCGAGCGCTCGTAGATCTCGGCAAGGTCGGAGTAGAGGTAGCCGGGATAGCCTTTCCGCGAGGGGATCTCCCCGCGCAGAGTGGAGATCTCGCGAAGCGCCTCGCAGTAGTTCGTCATGTCGGTCATGACGACGAGCACGTGCATGCCCCGGTCGAAGGCGAGGTACTCGGCGAGGGTCAGAGCTGTCCGCGGCGTGACGAGGCGCTCGATCGAAGGATCATCTGCGAGGGAGAGAAAGAGCGCGACCGAGTCCTGCACTCCCGCCTCCTCGAAGCTGCGGGTGAAGTACTGAGCCACATCGTGCTTGACCCCCATGGCTGCAAACACGACCGCGAAGTTCGTCTCCCCGCCGCGGATCTTCGCCTGCCGCGCGATCTGGGCGGCGAGCGCGTTGTGGGACAGGCCGTTTCCGCTGAAGATCGGCAGCTTCTGCCCCCGGATGAGCGTGTTCATCCCGTCGATGGCGGAGAGGCCGGTCTGGATGAAGTCCCGCGGGTACTGACGCGAGGTCGGATTGATCGGGCGGCCGCTTATGTCGCGCTCGGCCGCACCCACCGGCGGCGGTCCTCCGTCCCTCGGTGCGCCAACACCGTTGAAGACGCGGCCGAGCATGTCCTCGCCGACCGACACCGAGAGGGGCTCGCCGCGGAAGCGAACGCGAGTGCCGGGCATCGTGAGCCCGGAGGTCCCCTCGAAAATCTGCGCAACGACGTAGTCGTCGGCGGTCTCGAGCACCATCCCGAGCCGTGCGTCGCCGTCCTCGGTCACACACTCGACGAGCTCACGGTAGCCGACCGGGTGGGTCTTCCGCACGAACACGAGCGGTCCTTCTATCTCGGACACGCCGACATACTCCCGCGCGCTCTGCAGGCCGGCCGTCGTGCCGCGGCCGGCGGTATCGTCGTGGCTGTTATGCATGGGGAGACTCCAGTCTGTCGATCGAGCGCTCGAGCCGTGCCTGGAGCTTATCGATCTGGTCCAGGTCGTCGTTTGCAACGTTCATCTTCATGCGATTTATGTCGGTGAGCACCTTCATCCGTCTGATCTGCACCAGCGTCACTCCGCTCTTTATGGCGCCGGAGCCCCGCCGCCAGTAGGTAAGAACGAGCTGCAGCATCTTCAACTGCTTCTCCACCGTCGAGTAGCGATCAATCTCGTCGAAGGCGTTCTGCTGCAGGAACGCGTTCTTGAAGAGGGTCGATACCTCCAGCACGAAGCGCTGACTGTCGGGAAGCGCATCGGGTCCTACCAGCTTCACCACCTGCTGAAGCCGGACCTCGCGCTGGAGGAGGTCCATGATCTCCCGGCGATCATCGAGCCAGTTCGCACCGGCGTGCTCCTCCCACCACACGGCAAGCTCATCGATGTACTCGCTGTAGCTGTCGAGCCACGAGATGGCGGGGTAGTGGCGCGCGTTTGCAAGCTGGCGGTCGAGGGCCCAGAACCCGCGCACGAAGCGCTTGGTGTGCTGGGTAACCGGCTCGGAGAAGTCGCCGCCCGGCGGGCTTACCGCACCGATGATGGACACCGAACCCGGCGCCCCGGCAAGTGACTCGAAGCTCCCGGCGCGCTCGTAGAACTCCGCAATGCGCGTCGGCAGGTAGGCGGGAAACCCCTCCTCCGCCGGCATTTCCTCCATGCGCCCGGAGAGCTCGCGAAGCGCCTCCGCCCACCGGGAGGTGGAGTCGGCCATCACCGCAACGTCGTAACCCTGGTCGCGGTAATACTCGGCCAGGGTCACCCCGGTGTAGATGCTCGCCTCCCGCGCGGAGACCGGCATGTTCGAGGTATTGGCGATGAGAATGGTACGCTCCATGAGGCTCTGCCCCGTGCGCGGATCCACGAGCTCGGGAAACTCGGTAAGCACGTCGGTCATCTCGTTGCCGCGCTCGCCGCATCCGATATAGACGATGATGTCCGCGTCGCACCACTTGGCAACGGCATGCTGCGTCATGGTCTTTCCCGTGCCGAAGCCGCCGGGAATGGCAACCGTCCCGCCTTTCCCGAGCGGAAAGAGCGTATCGATGACCCGCTGCCCGGTGACAAGCGGCGTGTCGATGGGCTTTCGGCGGCTCGTCGGCCGCGGGCGGCGAATGGGCCAGCGCTGCATGAGCGAGAGCTCGCGCCCGCCACCCTCGGAGCCATCCTCCGTCCCCACCACGGCCACCGTATCGGTCACCGCGTATTCGCCCTCGGGCTCCACCGACTCGAGCCGCCCTGAGACATCCGGCGGCACGAGTACGCGATGCTCGATGCGCTCGGTCTCCTGCACCGTGCCGAGAACCTCTCCACCGCGAACCTCCGTCCCCGCCTCGAGGCGCGGCACGAAGTGAAGCCGCGCGTCCCGGTCGAGGCCGGGCACCTGAATGCCGCGGGCGATGAACTGGTCACTTACATCGCGAATGCGCTCGAGGGGCCGCTGTATGCCGTCGTAGATCGTTCCGATGAGCCCCGGGCCGAGCTCCACCGAGAGCGGCATCCCCGAGCCGAGGACCTCCTCTGCGGGCCTGACGCCGGTGGTGTCCTCGTAGACCTGCACGATCGCGCGGTCGCCGGTGAGCTTGACGATCTCGCCGACGAGGCGTGCCTCACCGACGAACACCAGCTCCATCATCATGGCGTCGGTGACCCCTCGCACGTGGATGACCGGGCCGTTCACCCGCGCGACGTAT
>JAAAOH010000254.1 GCA_009908925.1 Spirochaetota bacterium
TCCCGACCCCGCCGGTTCGCTGGCGTCGCGGGCAGCGGGGTACGAGTGTGGTGGTGCCGGCCTACGCGGTGGCCGATTTGGCCGAGGCGTGCCAACACGCTGCTTGATACCTCACGAGGGGCTTAGTCCTCGCAGCCTCCGCCGAGCTTGAGCACGACCATCGTCATGTCGTCGTGCTGCGCCTCATTCTGTACAAAGGCATCCACTTGGACTTTTACGGCCTCCAGAATAGCTTCGGCGCTTTCCGTGCGGTGTTCGGCGACGACACCGTGAATCCGTGCCTCGCCGAACTCCTCCCCGCTCGGACTGCGAGCCTCGACAAGCCCATCGGTGTAGAGTACCAGGGTATCCCCCGCCTCCACCGTCACCACGTCCGTATGATACGCCGTGTCCGACTCGATACCGACCGGTATTTCCGCAGCGCCGAGCCGTCGCGGCTGCCCGCGCTCGCAGGAGACGAGGAGCCCCGGTAGATGTCCTGCATTGGTGTAGCTCAGAGTCCTCGCGTCCGCTGAAACCGAAACGTATGTGAGCGTGGCAAACCGCCCGATGTCCACGCTTCCGGCCACACCCCGGTTGATTCTGGTGGTGACCTCTCCGGGGTCGGCGGTGTCGGCCTGGGAGAGACGGAAGATCGTTCTGATCATCACCATGATAAGCGCAGCCGGCACACCCTTTCCCGCGACATCACAAATAAGCACGCCGAATCCGCCGTCGAGGGACACAACATCGTAGTAGTCGCCCCCGACATTCCGCGCCGGCCGTGAATACGCGGAGAGATCGACGCCCGCCCGCCGCGGGAGGACAGACGGCAGCATGTGTCCCTGTATATCGGCCGCCATGCGCAGCTCGCTCTCGAGTTGCTGTTTTTCGAGAACTTCCATGTAATTGAGCAGGTTCGCGAGCGTGACAGAGGCATACTCGCCGAGAACCATGGCGTGATCAAAGTCCGTCCGATTGAAGGGGCGCTCGTTCTGCCGACGAACAACCGAGGCCACGCCGTACAGGCGACCCTCCAGGAGAATCGGCACAGCCAGAAAGGAGGAGACGTAGCACACCGCGTCCTGCGTCACCCACGCAAGCCGCTCGTCCCGCTCCGGCTCAGGTATGAAGACGCCCTCTCGATGCCGTACCACCTCCCCGAGCACTGTCTCTCCGATATCGATCGGCCGTCCCTTGAAGTACTTCTCGACCGCACCGGTCTTCTTCTTCGCAATCTCGGATACTGCGTAGGGAGGCGGATAGAACCCTTCAACGGCCCTGGCCCTGAGCGTGGCCCCGTCCTCGTCGAGCACCAGGATGGCACCCGCATCCGCCCCGGTCGTGCCTACAAGGGTCTGCACTGCGTGCTGCAGCACAGTCTCTTCGGGGTGGTGCTGAAGGATAGCGTGGCGAACCCTTGCCATGAACTCGAAGAGCGTATCGATATTCTGATCCCGGAAATCGACGGCTTCTCTCATCATGAGGTCCGCCTCGTGATGGTAGGCAGTGAACACCCGGAAATGTGCAATGTAGGTGAGAGGCATCACGCCCGCGAGGATGAACGGGTGGTCGTATCCCTGGACCATGGGAAGGAGATAGGTGGGGGCGAGAAGGACGAGGATGTCCGTGCGCGACCGCACCACCGGGCCGGAATCGGGCACGTACAGCTCCCGTATATCGACCAGCGCCATAAGGATCAGACCGTAAGCCCCGGCGGGCAGAAGGACATCGGTTAGCAAGTGAACCAGGAGCGGCGCGTCGTCACCACCGGTTGTGATGCGAAGAACAACAAGCGGAAGCCCGACCGCTGCGAGGATGAGCGGGAACAATGGTCGGCGCAGGTAGGCATTGAGCCACAGCAGGTAGGCGGCGGCTATCAGGAGATCGGAGAAAATATATACCGACTCATGATGTGCCGTTGCCGAGCAGAGATCCCGAATTATGAGCACGACCGGAATAGCGAGCAGCCATGCACCACCTGAAAAGCTCCGCCGCCTGAACGCCCAGACGCCGAACGCGAGGAGAAGGCCGCCGACGAGAAGCCGCGGCCACAGGGACGCAAAGACCGGGTCCACCGTCATGCCTACCTAGTGTAGCAACGGCCTCAGCGGCGGTCAATCTGCGGCTGTCTACCGGACTCCGGCTCCCGCCTCCACCAGCCGTTGCACGATTGCCACGCTGCGACGGGAGTTTCCGTAGCGCATCGCGATGTCGAGTGGCGTGTTGCCACTGGTGTTCTCCGCCCGCACGTTCGCGCCCGCACGGATCAGGGCGTCGACGCTCTCGATCGACGGTACGGCACGGTGCAGGGGCGTGTTGGAAAGCGAATCACGGGCGTCCACATTTGCGCCGGCGTCGAGAAGCAACGTGATTATCGCCGAGTGACTCACCGCGAGGTGTAGTGGCGTTCTCCCGAAGACGTCGCGGGCGTTCACGTCGGCGCCGTTGTCGATGAGGGTCTGCACGACCTCCACGTGCCCGTGCTGGGCGGCCCAGTGCAGCGGCGTCCGGGTGCGCCCCTGTGACCAGGCGGGCGTGCCGAGCACCAGAGCGACGACGAGCGCGAGGGCTGCGGTGCGTGTCATAGCGGCGAGATGTGAGGTCGGTGCCAACTGCCTGCTCATGCGTACTCCCTGTTTTTAATGATCGGCAAACGCGGGGACAATTCAATTGAGTCTTGACACAGCCACGGGGTCACTTGACGCTTTGGCCGGTGGCTGCGACGCTAAGGCTCAACTATATGAGCTATCACACACCCAGCTGGTGGAAAGAAGCAACCGCCTATCAGATCTATCCCCGCAGTTTCAACGACTCCAACGGTGACGGCATCGGAGATCTCGCGGGCATAACAGAAAAGCTCGATTACCTGGGCGAGCTCGGCATCGATCTTCTGTGGATTTCACCGGTGTATCAGTCGCCGAACGCGGACAACGGATACGATATCAGTGACTACCGCGAGATAATGGATGAGTTCGGAACGATGGGGGACATGACCGAGCTCATTCGTGCCGCCCATGGTCGGGGTATCCGCATCGTCATGGACCTCGTGGTCAACCATACCTCCGACAAGCATGCCTGGTTTCGCTCCTCCCGCTCCAACCCCGAAGGTCCCTATGGGGACTATTACATCTGGGGGGCCGGACGCAACGGCGGACCGCCCAATAACTGGCTCTCGGCATTCGGGGGCGAGGCATGGAGCTTCGATGAGCGCCGCGGCCAGTACTACCTGCATATCTACACACCGAACCAGCCGGATCTCAACTGGGACAATCCGCGTCTGCGCGCCGACATCTACGCGATGATGCGGTTCTGGCTCGAGCGTGGCGTCGATGGCTTCCGCATGGACGTCATAAATCAGATCTCGAAGCCGCCGGCCCTCCCGGACGACACCGATCCCGCGCCCGGAACCAGACCGGGTTTTCGTTTCTACACCAACGGACCGAACGTTCACAGCCATATCCGGGAGATGAACGCTGAAGTCCTCTCCCACTACGACATCGTGACCATCGGCGAGATGCACGCCACCGGCACCGAGGAAGCCCTTCGTTATGTGTCGCCCGAGCGCAACGAGCTCGACATGATTTTTCATTTCGAGCACATGCTTCTCGATGCAGGACCGGGCGGGAAGTGGGATGTGAGGCCCATCGACCTCGACGAGCTCAAGAGGGTTTTTACCCGCTGGCAGCAGGCGCTGCACGGCAGGGGCTGGAACAGCCTGTTTCTCAACAATCACGACTACCCCCGCATGGTCTCACGCTTCGGAGACGACGGCGAGTATCGTGTGCAGTCGGCGAAGCTGCTCGCGGGCGTGACCTACCTCATGCAGGGTACGCCCTTTCTGTTCCAGGGAGAGGAAATCGGCATGACCAACGCGAGCTTCGAGACGATCGAGTCCTACCGTGACGTGGAAACGCTCAACTACTACGCGGAGCAACGCGCGGCGGGCGTCGCGGAGGCGGAGATCATGCGCCGCATTCACCTCGCGAGTCGCGACAACGCCCGCACTCCGTTTCAGTGGAACGGAGTGCAAGGTGCCGGATTCACGACCGGCACTCCCTGGATACCGCTGAACGACAACTACCGAAGCATCAACCTTGCCGCCCAGTGGGACGAGCCGGACTCAGTTCTGAGCTTCTACCGCCGCCTCATCCGGCTTCGCAAGGAGTCGGCTGCCGCGCTCTACGGGGATTTCGAGGTCATCGAGGAGGCGGCATCCCCTCTGTTCGTCTATCGACGGCAAACCGAAGGGGAGATGCTTACAGTCGTCGCCAACCTGTCCTCTACAAAGCATGCCGCCCCGCAGGAAACGGGCCGGGGAACCCTCGCACTGTCGAACTACGCCGACGGCTCGCCCAATATCACCGCGCTCCGTCCGTGGGAGCTGGTGGTGCTCACCGGCGCGCCCGTACAGCCCCGATGAAGCGCATAACCGCGAGACCGTCAATTGCGCTCGAAATGGGCTCATGCCCCGGATCACGGACACAGCGGACCGCGTCGGAAATCATGTTGGAGAAGTAACCCGTCTTCTCTATCGCAGGCGCCTGGTCGTGCTGCAGCGACCGGTATCCCTCGTAGAACGGACTCTCACCGCTGGCCTCGAAACTGAGAACACCGTTGCCTACCCGTACCCGCCCGCGCTCGAAGCTCAGCTCGAGCTCAAAGACGAGGTGGTCACGCTCACTTCCCACTTCGATAACGACCGGGATTCGTTTCACTCTCCCGAAGAGATATGCCGACGAAGTGCGACTGCGCATGCGTCCGAAACGGCGGATCAGGTGAGCATGCCCTCCGACCAGAAAATTGATGATATCCACCATGTGCGTACCGTCATGCAGCAGCACCTGATCGTGGCGTCGCTGACCGAAGCACAGTGTTCCCCGCAGCGAGAGAAGGCGGCCGTAGGTCTCGCGGCGTATGCAATCCCGAACGGCCAGGTAATCGGAGGAGTACCGGCGTTCGTGATTGGTGACCACGGTTATGCGCCCTGATCGATGGAGCCGGGCGATGCGCTTGGCGGGGCCGAGGCGGTTTGCCAGCGGCTTCTCGCACACAGCAACGCGCACGCCGCCAATGCCGGCCGCGCGTACCATGCGATAGTGAGAATCCGGATGAGTTGCAACGCAGAGCACGTCGGGACGGGTATCGGCGATGAGCTCCTCGACGCCAGGATACGTCGCCCCACAGTCCCAGCGCTCGCGGAAGGCGGCGCGCCGGTTCTCGTCGATATCGCAGCCCCCGACGAGCTCGCAGTCCTCGTTTGCCATGATTGCACCGGCGTGGGTTGCCGGCTTTTCACGTAACCGATCGTTTTCGAGTAGGCTGCCGATACGGCCGAGGCCCACAACGGCACACCGCACCTTGTTGAGCGTGGCGGTCACCCGAGGAATACCTGCCCATCGTCGTCGACGAGGAGAATGGTCTTGCAGCTCGAGCACCGAAAACGCCCGGACCGCTGCGCCCGCAGCCGCGATGAGCACACGGGACAGGCGAAGCTGCGGGGAAAGGGTGTAACGCGCCTCCGCGCCCGGCCCGACTCGAGAACGCGCCGCGCATGGTCGACGTCATCCGCAAATGCGAAGAACTCGCTGAACCCGAGAATCTGGAAAACTTCGTAGACCTTCGGTTGCACCTGCACCAGCGCGATATCGCCGCTCTTGGATTCGAGCACCTTCAGAAAGGCCACGAAGGTGCCGATGCCGGTACTGGAAATATAGGCGAGTCCACCACAGTGGAACACGAGCCGGTGGTATCCGCTCTCGATTACCTGGTTTATGCGGCGCTGGAACTGGTGGGAGTTGTAGGTGTCGATGTAGCCTTTGAGGTAGAAGACGGCGCCGCCTTCAACAGCGTCGAGCTCCGTGGCATCGATCGTCAGACTGTCAACGGACTGATTGTCGAAATTGGCAATGGGTTTGCTACTCACGGTTCCCCCGTCCCATACGCATCCGAGAGGGGATTATAGCAGCTCAATCACCATTCGAAAACCCGCCCCCGACGATGCCGCCGTCCACCACGGTTACGTCGCCCGCCCCCACCCTCGCGGTACGCCCCCCTTCATCCTCGATGAGCAGCGCGCCGTATTCGTCGACGTCCACCGCCCGTCCGGTGATGAGCGCATCGCGGCTGCGGACGCTGATTCTGCGCCCCAGCGTGGTAAGCAGGGCCGCCCACCGCTGCTGCAGGCCCGAGTCCGTCCGGCACCGGTCAAACTCCCGCGCAACAGCGCCAACCAGCGCCTCGCGGTCGACGCCGCCTGCATCCGGAGTGTGTCGGGCGATACTCGTCGCCCGTCGCGCAAGGTCATCCGGCACGCCGGCCAGGGAGGCAAAATCCAGGTCCACATTTATGCCGATACCCACCACATACCAGGCGGCTCCGGCGACAGGCTGATGCTCGATGAGGATGCCGGCAACCTTACGGCCGTCTATTTCCACGTCGTTCGGCCACTTCAGCCCCACCTGCCCGGTCACCAGCGGCCGTATGGCAGAGGCAGCAGCAACCCCCGCCGCCTGCGGGAGTCCGGCGGGTGACGGGGTCTCCACGATGAGACTCATGGCAACCGACGTGCCGGGCGGTGTCACCCAGCGGCGACCGAAGCGTCCGCGGCCTGCGGTCTGCTCGTCCGCCACGACGATTCCCGATCGCGGCGGCGGGTCGGCGCTCTTGAGCCACGCCCGGGAT
>JAAAOH010000022.1 GCA_009908925.1 Spirochaetota bacterium
CCGCCTCATCGTTCCATTCGAAGAGCGGGAAGTCGACGATCCAGGCAAACGAGAACTCCTCGGGATCGGCGAGTCCGCGAATCTGCCCGAGCCGGGTCCGGACCGCGCCGAGCGCAGTACAGGCGGTCTTCCACCCGTCGGCAACGAAGAGCAGGAGATCACCCGGTTTTGCCTCGAGCTCTGCGGCAATCCCGGCCGCATCGTCGGCGAAGAACTTACCGATACCACCGTCGAATGTGATCGCGCCGTCGCCCTCGGTAACCCGGGTCCACGCAAGGCCCTTTGCGCCGTAGGTTTTCGCTGCGGACTCGAGCTCGTCGATCTGCTTTCGGGAAAAGTCCCCGCAGTCCTCGGCGACCAGGGCTTTCGCCACGCCGCCCTCGGCGACAACGCTCTTGAAGACCTTGAAGTCGCTCGCGGCGGCGCGCTCGGAGAAGTCGGTGAGCTCGAGGCCGAAGCGCAGGTCCGGCTTGTCGGTACCGAATCGGTTCATCGCGTCGGCGTAGGAAATGCGCCGGAACGGAATCTCGACGTTCACGTTGAGAGTGTGCTCGAAGACATGTGACAGCATGCCCTCCACCACTGCGAAGACGTCGTCCTTGTTGACGAAGCTCATCTCCATATCGATCTGGGTATGTTCGGGCTGGCGGTCGCCGCGGGCGTCCTCATCGCGGAAGCAGTGGGCAAGCTGAAAGTAGCGATCAAAGCCGGAAACCATGATGATCTGCTTGAAGAGCTGTGGCGACTGAGGCAGCGCGTAGAACTTCCCCTGATGAAGCCGGGAGGGTACGAGAAAATCGCGTGCGCCTTCCGGGGTGGACTTGATGAGCGTCGGCGTTTCTATTTCGTAGAAGTCCTGACTGTAGAGGTATTCACGCACCCGGAATGCCACGTCGTGGCGGAGACGCATTTTCCGTTGCATCGAGAAGGACCGCAGGTCGAGATAGCGATACTTCTGCCGCAAGTCGTCGCGCGCCTCGCTTGCCTCATCAACCATGAAGGGCAGGGTGCGGGAGGTCGACAGCACGCGGATCTCCTCCGCTTTGACCTCGATCTCGCCGGTCGACATCTCGGCATTCACCATGTCGTCCGGGCGTGGACGTACGATGCCGCGGACGGCTATACAGTACTCGTGCCTGAGCTCGGCTGCCGTGTCCTGCAGCTCTTTCGCCGAGTCCTCGTCCACCACGACCTGCGTAATGCCGTAGCGGTCGCGCATATTGATGAAGTGCACACCACCATGGTCGCGGGAGCGGTGCACCCACCCGTTGAGCACCACCTCGCGGTCCGCGTCGGAACGACGTAGATCGCCGCAGGTGACGGTTCTTCTCATTGTCTCCATGGGGCCGAATCTATCATGCCCGCACGGCGCATTCAACCGCGGCTCAGCCCGGCGGCCAGCTCATCTGGCGGCCGCCGAGGATGTGCGCGTGCAGATAGAGGACCGACTGCTGCGCTTCGGGGCCGGTGTTGAACACTACGCGGTATCCCCGTTCCTCGAGCCCGAGCTCGGCCGCAACCCTCGAGACGCCCTTCATGAATGCTCCGACGGCGGTATCGTCTCCGCTGCGAACATCGGCGAAGCTTTCGAGCTTCTTCTTCGGGATGACCAGTACGTGAACGGGAGCCTGGGGGTTGATGTCCTTGAAGGCGTAGACCACATCGTCCTCGTAGACGGCCTCCGAGGGCACGCTTCCCGAGAGGATCTGGTCGAACAGGGTTTCTTCGGGCATTACTCACTCCTCAATGAGAGGGTAACACGGGCGCCGGGGCACGTTGAAGTGCCGCCGGCCGCCGCCGGGAGGCGATCGCCGCCCGCGCCCGCGCCCGTGCGCGGAGCGTCGACGCCGCTATCGTCGCGCGCGACTCCCGGGACCCCGACATTGTGTGCAGCCGAGAACGTGAACGTGGCTGCGTGGGGTACGGTTGAACATCCGTGCGATGACGTAATCCTCGGGCCCGAGCTTACGCTCGCACACCGGGCAGTAGCGCGGGTGCTCGTCATCGGGCGGGTAGCAGTAGGGGCACCCGAAGATGTGAGTCAGCGTGTCCTCGTCTCGCCGCCCGGCGCTTCGTTCCGGCGCGTGGGAGGCATTGCCTGCCTGGCCCTCTGCGCGGCCGCCGCCGGTGTAGACCACCGTGTGAAGCCGCTCGCCGCGTCGTAGCATCGTATGGCAAATGGGACAGGGTTTGAGGACTTCGAAGGAGTTGCGGCTGCGCTTCGCCATCCGATTGGCAAGGAACGAGTAGTCAGAGTCCCGCAGCTTGACGATGGTGTAGACAAGATAGCCGACGATGGCTGCAAGTGCGACGAGAACGAGGGTGTAGATGCTGCGCCTCCCCTTCCGATATCGCCCTCATCATAGCGAATTCCAGCTGAGGAGGGTATAGTAGGCCCCATGGACGGCCTCCACATCGTTGCCACACCGATCGGTAATCTCGAGGACATGACCTACCGCGCAGTTCGAACACTGCAGGAAGTCGACTTCATACTTGCCGAAGATACACGCCACACGCGCAAGCTTCTCTCACATTTTGACATTCATGCTGAACTCGTGAGCTGTAGGGCTCAAAATGAAGCCAGGGTGGCCGATACATGTATTGAGCGGCTTCAATCAGGGGAGACGGCGGCCTATGTGAGTGACGCCGGAACCCCCGGATTGAGTGACCCCGGGGCGGTGCTGGTCTCGAAGGTGAGGGCGGCAGGTTTCCCGGTGCGCCCCATTCCGGGAGTATCGGCGCTGGCCGCGATCGTAAGCGTGGCCGGGTATCCGGGGAAGGGCGTGCGGTTCGAGGGCTTCCTCTCGCCGAAGGGCGGACGCCGCCGTCGGCGGCTGCAGGAACTGCTGGCAATCGGAGATGCCTTCGTGTTGTACGAGTCACCGTATCGGACGGTGAAGCTGCTCGAGGACATGGTTTCGCTGGAGCCCGACAGGCGACTGCTTGTCGGACGGGAGATGACGAAGATGCACGAGGAATACCTCGAGGGAACGGCGCGGGACGTGGCGAACATCCTCTCGACCCGTGCACAGGTGAAGGGAGAAGTGACGGTCCTTGTCGCTCCTCGCAAAAAGGGTTAATATTGAACGTGAGCGTGTCGATATGATAAGTGGTGAAGGGAAGGTTCTATAATGACCATTGAGCCACTCGGTCCAATTGATCCAATTCACAAACTCAACCAATCGGGCAAAGCCGAACGGCAGCAGCGCACCGAAGGTAAGGACTCCGTGTCCTTCTCCGACGAGGCTCGATTGAAAGCCGAGGTGTATCGCGTCAGCGAGGAGGTCAAGGCCAGCGACGACGTGCGCGCCGACCGCGTTGCCGAGGTGAAAGCCAAGCTCCAGGACCCGAACTATATCGACGATAAGGTACTCGACACGGTCGCGGACCGTATCATGGATATGCTCGACATCTAAGAGGGCAGAGGAAGCTTTCGAGTGAAAAAGCGCAGATGGCCGTGCAGCGTCTGTGCTTTTTTTATGCTCACACGCCAATGAACGATTTCGTCTTTGATCTTCCTGCTTCGGTTATCTTCGGGAATGACGCGGTAAACCGCGTGGCCCAGGCCGCCGCGCAGTTCGGCAGCCGGGCCCTCCTCGTCTCCGAGCCCGTACAGCGCGAACAGGGCGTGGTGCGCCGGGTGGAGGATCTCTGCGCCCGCCGGGACATCAACCTGATGACCCATGCCGACCTACCCCTTCGCACTACGAGTGCGAACGTCTCCGAGCTCGTATCCCTCGCCCGGGCGAGCAAGACGCAGGTCGTGATCGGGCTCGGAGGCATGCGCGTGCTCGCGGCCGCCCGCGCGACGGCAATCGCTTCAGCGGAGGGGAACTCCCTCTATCGCCTCTTCGAGGGGGAGGAGCCCGCACGGGAGGCCATCCCATTCATCGAGGTGCCGACCAGCTTTCGTGATCACTTCATGTTCAGAAGCCGGTTCTTCATCACCGAGGCGGAGAGCCGGACCGCAAGGGCGATCGACGTTGAAAGCGGCGTGGCGCGCGTGGTGCTCTTCGACCCGAAGCTGGCGATGTCGATGTCCACTAAATACGCGGCCTCCACGATGATGGATATCCTCCTTGCCTCGGTGGAAGGATATCTTTCGACGAAGAGCGCTTTTCTCTCGGACACGCTGTTCCTTCGCGCCATCGACACGGTGAAAGAGGCGGTCGACGATCTTCTGCGAAGCGGTGATAGTGTCGGTCCCCGGGAGCGGGCAACGCAGGCCGGACTTCTCGCGGGAGTCGGCCTCTCCATCAGCAGCCAGGGCGCCGGCGGCGCGCTCACGTACGCCATCAACAGCCGTTTCAGCGTCCCGAAGTCGTGGCTGGCCACGGTGCTGTTGCCCCATGTGCTCGATTATCACGCGGGCGTGAGGCCTGAAAAGGTGGCGAAGATTGCACGGGCGCTCGGTGAGGATATCCCCGGCATCAGCAATCAGGACGACGCGAATCAGGCTTCGACGGTAACCCGGCGGCTCATCGGCAAGCTCTCCCTTCCGGCGCGGCTTCAGGATTTCGACCTGCGTCTCGATGACATGGTCGAGGTGGCGGAAATCGCCGCGGGGTTCCAGATGGTCGGCTATGCGCCCGTTGCGTTCTCTCGCCAGGATCTCTACGATCTCCTCAAGCAGGCGATGTAGCCGCCGGGCGACCGCCGCCGAGTGCCGATGATCACGATACGCAAGCTCCAGTCTCTTCCCCGCAAAACCCGTCTCCGAAAAACCGTCCACCTGCTCGAGATGCTTCAGCGTGACTGCGTTGCCGGCCGCCCCCTGGATGTTCGGTACCTTCGGGAGATGGCGGAGCTCGTC
This sequence comes from Spirochaetota bacterium, assembly GCA_009908925.1. GTDB lineage: Bacteria > Spirochaetota > Spirochaetia > DSM-27196 > PWMO01 > JAAAOH01. The sequence goes on from JAAAOH010000022.1 coordinate 4,814, forward strand.
CGCGACGATGAGCGCCTCGGCGAGCGGCTGCGCGAGGCGGCGCGGGTGGCGAGCGAAGTTCGCGCGCCGTCGGTGTCGGCGTCGCCGCCGACGACCGGGACGCCCGAACCGCCTGAACCCCGCGTGGCCCGGGAAACATGTCGTGCCATCGACGCCCTCAGGAATGCCCTGCTCGCCGAGCTCGGGCGGGAACCGGCGGAGTGGGATCTGCTGCTCCCCGAGGACGGGGGTCTTGATCGCGGTGCCCGTCGCGTCCGCGACTTCTTCGTCTATCTCGAGGACCTCAGATCGCCATACAACGTGGGCGCCGTCTTTCGCACGGCCGAATCTTTCGGCGTTCGTGCAATCTACCTTTCCCCCGATACACCGCGCCCGGACCATCCCCGCGCTGCGCGCTCGTCCATGGGCGCTACCGGGCTGATTCCCTGGCGAGTGTGCGCGCTCGAGGAGGCCATCGAGGATGCGGCGGCCACCGCGGCCGATTCGACCGAAGCCGGCGCTGCGCCGTCGGGACCGGTGGTGCCGATTTTTGCGCTGGAGACGGGCGGCCGGGTGCTCGGGGAGGTCAAGCTTCCGGAGCCGGGGATGGTTGTGCTCGGCTCGGAGGAGCTCGGGGTATCGCCGCCGGCGCTCTCACTCGCCGAGCAATCGGCGGGCAGGGTGAGCATCCCTATGGCGGGGGCCAAGGCCTCGCTCAATGTGTCGGTGGCGTTCGGGATCCTTGCGTATGCGTGGTGGAGCGCATAGACGGGCTCCGGAATCTCCGCCGGGGCAAAAAAAAGACCGACCGGGGAAACTCCCCGGCCGGCGCCCTGACTGCGGGAAAGGAGCGGACTACTCCGGATTCATTACGATCTCGTAGTCGACGTTCGACACCTGTTTGAGCATCGCCGAGACTCCGCAGTATTTCTCCTGTGACAGCCTGACCGCCTTCTCGATCTTTGCCTCATCGAGCTCGCTTCCGGTGAAGACATAGCGAAGGCGAATGGCGCTGTAGGTCTTCGGATGACTGTCGGTCGTATCTCCGTCGACCTCCACCTCGAAGCTGTCGTACGGCATTTGCATCTTCCCGAGGATGGAGGTCACGTCCATAGCGGTGCAGCCGGCGAGGGACGTTAGCAACAGGGGCTTGGGTGTCGGCCCGTAATCCTTCCCGCCGACCGACGGATCCGCGTCAAGCGGGATCGTGTGTCCCGCAAGTTCGCCGTCGAACGACATACCCTCGCGATGCGTAACCTTCGTGTGATGTGTCGCCATATTATGCCCTCTTCAGTGCTCGTTCGAGTTCGGGTCTGTTGAACCCTACGATCACTTTACCATTGACATCGATCACCGGGACACCCATCTGCCCGGACTTCTTGACCATCTCGTCGGCCCGACGCATATCGCGGGCGACGTTGTACTCGGTGAAGGAAATTCGATTCTCCCGAAAGTACTTCTTTGCCGCGTTGCAATGGGAACAGGTCGGTGTCGTATAGATCTTTATCGCCATCAGCTCTCTCCGTATGCCTGGATTACATAGGGAAATTACTATATAAAGCGATCGTCGTCAAGCTTCGACGTGCGAAACGTGCCTATGCGCTCTGGCTCGCGCTGCCGGAGCTGACCCTTTCGTACATACGGGCGTTTGCCTTCCCGAACATCGAATCCAGCTTCTGCTCGACCTGTCCAAGCTGTGCCTCACTGCCGATGTTGAAGTACTTCAGGACGGCGGGCTCGAGCTGATCGATTCCCAGCGTCTTTTCCCCGTAATGGGTGAGGCCGTTGGCGAGGTACACCGTGAAGACGACGTCGCGAAACTCCATCGGCGCAGTCGTCGGGGTGTGAT
>JAAAOH010000255.1 GCA_009908925.1 Spirochaetota bacterium
GACGCGAATGAAGGTCGGCTCAACGCGATTCACCGCACGATAATACTCGTCGAGACTCACGTCGGCGAGCTCCTCGGGAAACTGCCGCTGCAGATGCGGGTAGAAGTAGCGCCAGAACGGGAGACTCCGGCCGATGAAGTTCTCCCAGAGGCGTGACTGCGACTCGTGGATACCCATCGACGCACCCTCGCCGAGGATGGTGTCCTTGATGGACTTCGGAAAGCCGAGCTCGTAGAGCGCATGCCCGCCCTCGTGGATGGTCCCGAAAATGCTCGAGTTCAGAAGCTCCTCGTTGTAGCGGGTGGTCACGCGCACGTCATCACGGCCGAGCTTGTCGGTGAAGGGATGCGCCGAGACATCGAGGCGGCCGCGGGAGAACTCATAGCCCATGTGATCGAGGACGAAGCGCCCGAACGCCTCCTGCCCGGCACGGGGGAATCGCCGCCCGTCGAGCGGGTTCTTTCCCTGCTTCGTCGAGGCGATCTCTTTGACCAGGGGCACGAGGGAGTCGCGAAGATCGTCGAACACCTCCGTGACGAAGCCCGTAGTGGCCCAGGGCTCGAACTCGTCGAGGAGCGCGTCGTAGGGATGCTCCTCATAGCCGAGGAGCTCCGCCGACTCGATCCGCAGCTCCACAAGTCGCTTCAGATGCGGCGCAAAGACATCGAAATCATCGTTGGCCCGGGCGCTCTGCCAGATGGACTGGGCGCGACTCGCGGTCATGGCAATATCGGTGACGAGCCTGGCCGGCAGCTTCGTGTGGCGCTTGAACTGGCGGTGCAGCTGCCGCAGAAAGGCCCGATCGAGGGACGCAAGCGTATTTGCCCCGCCGGGGTTTTCGTCACCTGCGCCGGCCTCGCTCAGCAGCTCGTCGATCTCACTCGAAATCATCCGCTCGTGGATGATGCCTTCGAGGGCGGAGATCTGCTCAGCACGCTCTTCCACGGCGGACTCGGGCATCTGCGTCTCCTGGTCCCAGTTGAGCACGGACTGGGCGTGGGCGAGCACGCGAATCTCCCGGTCGAGCTCCTTCAGGCGTTCTACGGCCGATTGGGGGTCCATTCTCCTTCTGTCTCCTTGTAGTTGTCAGTAGGTATATACGCTGCCACCGAGGAACTCCCGCAGGAGCGAATCGCCGGGAAGCAGATCTTCACCGTCGACATCGGGCAGCATGGAAAAGAGCTCCATCACCCGCGTGCCGCGGTCGAGAGCATCGCTCTTCTCCAGATCGCCTTCGAGCTCACCCACGAGGTCGGGAAGCACCGTGCCGAGTCGCCGCTTCATCAGCGGGAGCTCGGAGGGCATGAAGCTGTTCACGATGACGTCCGCCGTCTGAAGGCGCGCAATGATGTAGCGGAGCTCCGAGCGCCGCACGAGGTACCAGTGGCGGAGGGTCTGTCGCGGGACGTAGTTTCGAAACTGCATGTCACGCACCATCCGGCGGAGCATCCTTACGTCCGCCCATCGGATGAAGCGACCGTTATCGTCTTTTACCTGGGCAAGGGTTTCTATGTAGAGCTTGAACTTCTGCTCCACCGGAACCGACTCGGTCATCGGCTCGAAGAAGCCGTGGAGGCTGTCGATGAGGATGATGTCGTCGGGGCCGAGGCTCACCGTCTCCGATACGCCCTCTCGCTTGCCGGTCTTGAAGTTGTAGAAGGGGATGTCGACGCTCTTCCCGGCGAGCATGTCGCTGAGGTGCTCGTTGAGGAGCTCCATGTCGAGCGCCTGAGGCGTCTCGAAGTCATAGTCACCGGAAGGGTCCTGCGGATGTGTCTCGAGGTCAAAAAAGTAGTGGTCCACGTTGATGGGAACGAAGCGTTTCCCTTCGGCCGAAAGCTGTTCGGAGAGCTTGATGGTGGTCGTCGTTTTCCCCGAGGAGGAGGGGCCGGAGACGATGACCACGCGCACGTCGTCTAACCGGGAAGCGAGGGTGCGCTGGGCATTCGTGATCTCCCCGCGGTAGAAGGCTTCGGAGTGCTCGATGAGGTGCGGGAAGCGCCCCTGCTCGACGTAGTTTCGGATGCGCTCGAGGCTGTAGCAGTCGGTGTCCACCGCCCAGGATAGGGTCTCCCAGAGCTTCTTGTAAGGTATGTTGTCCTTGGAGTAGGTCAGACTCTCACGGCCCTGCCGCTTCAGCGCATGCTCGTAGCGGTAGACGATGTAGGCCTTGGCGGTGCGGGCGTGTCCCTCCTCGATGAGGACCTTTTCGACGGTGTCCTGCACCTCCTCTACCGTCGGGTAGGAATCCACCTCGGGACGATCCGGATCGCCGGGGACTCGTCGGGACTCGAGAAGCTCCAACACCTGGTCGGCGATGCCCTCGGCCACCTCACGATCGCGGCCCCCGACGGCAACAGCCGCCTGAAGGACCGCGAATGTGATCTTTTCCTTGTTAAACGGGACGACCCGACCGTCTCGTTTGACGATTTTGTCTATCATCAGCTCAAGATCAGATGAGTTCCTTGTTCTCTACCTTTTCGGCAAGCATGCGCGCGAATTCCTCACGCGGAATGCCGTTTTTCTTCTCTCCCGAGCGGGTGCGAAGCGAGACCTGCCCGTTTTCGGCCTCCTGCTCACCGACAATGAGCATGTAGGGGATCTTCTCGGTCTGTGCGTCGCGGATCTTGGCGTTCATCCGGTCGTTGGAGAGCTCAGCCTCCACGCGGTAGCCGTGCTTCGAGAGCTCCGCCGCCACATCTGCCGCGTAGTCATTGAACGCCGGCGCCACGGGGATTACCCGCGCCTGCAGGGGCGAGAGCCATACGGGGAAGGCGCCGCCGTAGTGCTCGATGAGCACGCCGAAAAATCGCTCCATGGAACCGAGCAGGGCCCGGTGCACCATGTAGGGCCGCTTTTCCTTCCCGTCGTGGTCGACGAAGGTCATATCGAAGCGATCGGGCAGGTTGAAGTCGAACTGTATGGTGGTCATCTGCCACTCGCGCCCGAGCGCGTCCTTCACCTTGAGGTCGATCTTCGGACCGTAGAAGGCGCCGCCGCCCTCGTCCATCTCGTAATCGAGCCCTTCGGCGTCGATGGCCTTCTTGAGAGAGGCGGTCGCCTGCTCCCAGCGTTCCTCATCACCTACCGCTTTTTCCGGGCGGGTGGCCAGATAGGCCTTGATGTCGGAAAAGCCGAAATCGTCCCAGACTCCGAGGCTGAAGCGGAGCACGGTGAGGATCTCGTCTTCGATCTGATCCGGGGTGCAGAAAATGTGCGCATCGTCCTGCGTGAACCCGCGCACGCGAAGCAGCCCGTGAAGCACGCCGGAGCGCTCGTAGCGGTAGACCGTACCGAGCTCGCCCCACCGCAGCGGCAGATCGCGATAGGAGCGCATCTGCGTCTTGTAGATCATGATGTGGAACGGACAGTTCATGGGCTTCGCGTAGTAGTCGGCGTTGTCCAGCTCCATCGGGGCGTACATGTTTTCCTTGTAGAAGTCCAGGTGTCCGGAGGTCTCCCACAGCCAGCTCTTCCCCACATGGGGGGTGTAGAGCAGGTCGTAGCCGTTCTCCAGGTGCATGTCCCGCCAGTAGTCCTCTACGGCGAGGCGCATGCGGGCGCCCTTGGGATGCCAGTAGATAAGGCCCGGCCCGGCCTCTTCGTGAGTGGAGAAGAGGTCGAGCTCCTTTCCGAGTTTTCGATGGTCGCGCTTCTCTATTTCCTTGAGATGCTCGAGATGCGCTTTCAGCTCCTTCGGGCTCTCCCAGGCGGTCCCGTAGATTCGCTGCAGCATGGGACGCTTCTCGTCGCCTCGCCAGTAGGCACCGGCTATGGAGAGCAGCTTGAAGGCCTTCGAGTTGAGCCTCTTCGTATTGTCGATGTGGGGTCCCTTGCAGAGGTCGGTGAACTCGTCGTGAGTATAGACGGAGATCACCGTCCCTTCGGGGAACTCCCTGATGAGCTCGAGCTTGTAGGGCTGATCGGCAAACATCTCGAGAGCTTCCTCGCGCGTAACCTCGAGACGCCGAAACTCGTGATCCTCGTTCATGATCTGCTGCATGTAGCCTTCGATCTCCTCGAGATCCTCCGGCGCGAGGTTTCGGGGAAGGTCGAAGTCATAGTAAAAGCCGTTGTCGATTGCCGGTCCGATCGCAAACTTCGCGTTCGGAAATTTCCTGAGCACCGCGTCCGCCATCACGTGCGCGGTGGAGTGTCGGATCCGGTGGAGACGTTCCTCGTACGACAACTTCGTCTGTTCGGCTTGTTTCGTATCCGACATGTATTACTCCTCTGAGGCGATACGACGTGAATGTGGATTCAGCGGTCGTATGGTCATGATCGTGAATTCGCTCCACGGTGTCAACTCGGAACGATTCGCGGCAGTCGTGGCGCCCGCACCCCTCGACCCGCGGCGGCGCCCCTCGACCCGCGCCCGCACCCCTCGACCCGCGGCGGCGCCGTCACCCCCGTCGCGGCGCCGTCAGCACGACGAGCGAACGGCTGCGCACGGTGTAGGCCCGCTGATCCGACAGCGGTTGAACCGCCTCACCCTCGCTGAAGTCCTCAGGGGGCTCGCAGTAGGTGTCGATGATGAGCTGCCAGGGCCCGCCGCCGGGCGCCTCGACGAGGCGGAAGGTCCTCGAGCGGGTGGTACCATTGAACATGATGTAGAAGTCGTCGTCGTCGCTCGGGTAGCCGATCTCCTCACTTGCCCCGTCGAGGCGCAGGGCAAGCAGGTTGCCGGGCTCCGTCCAGTCCGTGTGTCCGCCGCGGTCGTTGAACCAGGTGATGTCGGGGATATGGTCTGTGGAGGCGTCCCGGCCGGTGTAGAAGTCCGAGCGCTGCAGCGCCGGATGAGCCGTGCGGAAACCGATCATGAGCCGCGTGAAGCGCAGGAGGTCCGCGTTGGTGTCAGTGAGCGTCCAGTCATACCAGGAGATATCGTTATCCTGACAGTAGGCATTGTTGTTGCCGCGCTGGCTGCGACCGAACTCGTCGCCGCCGAGAATCATGGGGGTGCCGAGCGACAGGAAGAGCGTAGCGATGAAGTTCTTCTGCTGCCGTCGCCGCACAGCCAGTATCACCGGATCGTCGGAGGGTCCCTCGTGGCCGTAATTGTAGCTGAAGTTCGGCTCATGACCGTCGCGGTTGTCCTCGCCGTTCGGCCGATTGTGTTTGCGGTTGTAGCTGACCAGGTCCGCAAGGGTAAACCCGTCGTGACACGTGACGTAGTTGATGCTGTGGAAGGGCTTGCGCCCCCCGGCGGAGTACAGGTCGGAGCTACCCGAAATCCTGGTCGCAAACGCTGCGGACATCCCCCGCTCGCCGCGCCAGAACCGCCGCACATCGTCCCGGTAGCGGTCGTTCCACTCGCACCACCGCCCGCCGTAGAACCAGCCGACCTGATAGGCGCCCACCGCATCCCAGGCCTCCGCGATGATTTTGGCGTGCCTGAGAACGGGGTCCTCGGCGATGGCCTCGAGTAGAGGCGGATCCTGCAGGAGCTCGCCGGTCTGCCCCCGCGCGAGCACCGAAGCCAGATCGAAGCGGAAACCGTCGACCCGCAGCTCGGTGACCCAGTAGCGCAGACTGTCGAGGATGAAGTGGCGCACGACCGGATGATTACAGTTGAGGGTGTTCCCCACGCCGCTGAAGTTCGCGTAATGCCTCCGGTCCTCCTCGAGGAGGTAGTACACCGCGTTGTCCAGTCCGCGAAAGGAGATGGTGGGGCCGTACTCGTTGCCCTCGCCGGTGTGGTTATAGACCACGTCCAGGATGACCTCGATGCCGGCGCGATGGAGCTCCCGCACCATCTCCTTGAACTCGTTAACCTGCGCCCCCGCGACGCTCGCGGCGCCCGCCGCTCCCCGGGAGGTCGTCGCTCCCCGGGAGGTCTTCGCCCCCCTGGATCCCACCGCAGCGTAGCTCGCCTTCGGCGCGAAAAAGCCGATGGTGCTGTAGCCCCAGTAGTTTACCAGCGGTTCCTCGGTCTCCGGATTGCGATTGGGATTCTCGTGTTCGTCGAACTCGTGCACCGGCAGGAGCTCGACCGCCGTGATGCCGAGATCCTGCAGGTACGGAATCTTTTCGACGAGGCCGCGGTAGGTGCCCTTGTGCTCGACGCCCGAGGTCTCGGATCGCGTGAAGCCCTTCACGTGTGTTTCGTAGATGATGGTCGACTGAAGGGAGCGCCGGGGGGAGGTCACTCCCTGCCAGTCGAAGCTGTCCGGCGCGGCAACGCACTTGGGTATGCCGGCGGCCGACCGGGCGCCGGGCCGGAGGGGGCCGGGGCTCCCCGGCGCGCCACCGCCGCTCGCCGGCACGTCCAAGGCGGATTCCTGCCCCGCGGCGCCGTCGGCAGCCGACGGACCGGCGGCGTTCCCCGGTGCGGGCCGCTGCTCCTGCAACCGCCACGGTTTCGCCCCGGCGAGGGCGCGGGCATACGGATCGAGGAGATAGAAACTCTCATCGTAGCGATGCCCCCGGCGCGGATCCCGGGGACCGGTCACCCGATACAGGTAGTGATGCCCGGCTTCCAGACCGGGCACTTCCACATGCCATACGTCACCCGTACGGTTCAGCACCGGGTCGAGCGCGATCTCCTGTTGCGGCTCCTCGGCCTCGGCGTCCTCGAAGAGACACAGCGTTACCGCCTCCGCGTGGCGGGC
>JAAAOH010000339.1 GCA_009908925.1 Spirochaetota bacterium
GAGGCCCTGCTCGGCGAGATATGAGGGAACGGCAAGCGTGTACTTGGCACCCTCGAGGTTGACGGCCACGTTCTCGACCGAGCCTTCCTCGAAATGAGGCTCAGCAATGGAGGCCATGGAGGGATACCAGTATCCGAGGAAAACATCCGCGTCGTCGGCCGCCATGCCCTCGTACGCCACGGGAACCGAGACCGTCTCGGAGGTGGTCGAGTAGCCGAGTCCCTCGAGAACGAGGCGGGTCGTTGCCGTAGTGGCCTCGATATCGAGCCACCCGACCTCGACGAACTCGACTACCGACGCGGCATCCATCGGCTCGCCGGTTTCATCTTCGCTCGATGCACCTGTTTCCTCGGTCTGGCCCCCGGAGCCGGACTGTTCCTGCTCGCCTGAAGCGAACGCGAACGAGATCGGAATCAAGAGCACAAGGGCTGCGATAAGGCCTTTCTTCAGTAGTGTGTTCATACTATCCTCCTGTGATATCGTTAGACTACTAAATAAACTGCGGCATAGCAACCGGAATATGACAGCATTTTGCATTTACTACGTTCTATATTTCTTCTCCCGGAGAGTATCGTGTGCCGGATGAGAACGTGATATGGAGTGGAAACGCCGTTTTGCTCCGCCAGATATGCCCTGCTTGCCGTTTTTCCCTGAGAAAGGTATACTCTCATTCCTCGCAAACAAAAAGTTCGACCACAATAAAAACGCAGGAGGTGTGTGTATGAGCGAGCGCTATCTCGAGGGACGTGTAGCGATGGTAACGGGAGGGGCGTCGGGAATGGGACGGGCAATGGCCTTCGCATTCGCGGCTGCCGGTGCAAACGTGGGGATCGGGTCATTGCTCGGAGACAGCTCTGCCAGGACGGCGGAGGGTGAGCTCGTGAACCGACCCGGGCGTGAGGAACTGGAGAAGACCAAAGCGGACATCGAGGCTTTCGGCGTCAAGTGTGTGGCGTCGGATCTCGACGTGTGCTCGGTGGACAGCGTGACGGCGTTTCACGCCGCGGTTCGTGAAGGCCTTGGAGAGGTTGATATCCTCGCCAATGCCGCCGGCATCACGGCGGAGCATCCGGTCACGGGGCACAGCGAGGAGCTGTGGCTCAAGGTCTTCGACGTGAATACGAACGGCGTATTTCGCACGACCCGGGAAGTTCTGCCGGGGATGATCGAGCGAAGATGGGGCAGGGTGATCAGTATCGCCTCCACCGCAGCGAGTGTGGGTGCCGCGTACTCACCCGCCTACTGCGGGAGCAAGGCGGCGGTCGTCGGGTTCACCAAGGCGGTCGCGCAGGAAGGAGCGGAAGCGCTTGTGACGGCCAACACGATCAGCCCGGGATGGGTGGAGACCACATTCGGAACCGAATGGCTCTCCGACATCGCCGAGAAGCAGATGCAGACCAAAGGCGATCTCTTCATTCAGCAGCAGAAGGCCGAGAATCCGCAGAAGCGCATGATTCAGCCCGTGGAGATCGGTGCAACTGCGGCGTACCTCTGTCGCGATGAGGCGGTCGGCATAACCGGCCAGGACATCACCATCTCTGCCGGATCGGCATGGTAGGAGAGGCGCGTATGAATCACGTGTTGAAGCCGAACGAAACGAAGCGCATGTACATAGACGGCGAATGGGCGCCCGCCGCCTCCGGAGAGACGCGAGACATCATCTATCCCTTCGACCAGCGCCATATCGCAACGGTCGCCGAGGGAGATGTAGAGGACGCCCGCCGCGCCATCGCAGCGGCACGACGCGGCTTCGACGAGGGCTCCTGGGCCCGAACGCCGGCCGCCGAGCGCGGACGACTCGTCGGGGCCCTCGCGGACCTCATCGAGCGCGACGCGGAAGAGCTCGCGGCCCTCGAGAGCTGGGACACTGCCAAGACCATGGAGGAGAGTCGGTGGGACATGGCCGACATCGCCGGTATCTTCCGCTACTATGCAGGGCTCGCCGACAAGGATGCCGGAGCGGTCATCGCGTCACCAATTCCCAACACCACCTCGCGCGTCGTGAGAGAGCCGGTAGGCGTGTGCGGCCAGATATCGCCCTGGAATTATCCGCTGTTGCAGGCATCCTGGAAGATGGCGCCGGCGCTCGCCGCCGGCTGTACCATCATCATGAAGCCGAGCGAGGACACGCCGCTCACCACCATCAAGGTGACGGAGCTTGCCGAAGAGGCGGGCTTTCCTGCCGGGGTGGTCAATCTCGTGCTGGGGCCGGGGCCCACCGTCGGGAATGAGCTCGCGGTACACCACGACGTGGACCTCATAAGCTTCACCGGCGGCATCGAGACGGGGCGAAAGATCATGACCGCGGCCACCGGAAACGTGAAGAAGATCGCCTTCGAGCTCGGGGGGAAGAACCCGAACATCATCTTCGCGGACACTGACTTCGAGCTTGCCGTCGACTACGTGCTCAACGGGATCTTCTTCCACGCCGGGCAGGTGTGCTCGGCGGGGTCACGGCTCCTTGTGGAGCGCAGCATGCACGACAGGCTCGTCGATGCGGTGGTCGAGCGGGCGAAGCGCATACGGCTCGGCGACGCCTTCGATCCGGCGACCCAAATGGGTCCCCTCATCTCGGAGGCGCACCGGGCCAAAGTGGAACGCTACGTGGAGATCGGCAAGAATGAAGGCGCGAAGCTCGTTCTCGGCGGTGCGCGCCCCGACGTGCCCGAGCTCGACAAGGGCTTTTTCTACCTCCCGACCATCTTCACGGGATGCACGACCGATATGCGCATCGTGCAGGAGGAAGTATTCGGTCCGGTTCTGACCGTCGAGAGCTTCGAGACCGAGGATGAGGCAATTCGCCTCGCCAACGACACCACCTACGGGCTGTCCGGCGCGGTGTGGACGCAGGATCAGAACCGCGCCGAGCGCGTGGCGGCGGCGCTTCGGATGGGCACGGTGTGGATAAACGATTTCAACATATACTTCGCGCAAGCGCCGTGGGGCGGATACAAGCAGTCCGGCATTGGCCGGGAGCTTGGAAGCGCCGGTCTCGAAGAGTACACTGAGACCAAGCACATCTTTCAGAATCACGCGACCGAAGCGGCCAACTGGTTCGGCGCGAGCTGAGGTAGCGACACCGACGGAGGCGTATGAGTACTGCTCGCACTACCATCGGCGCGATCATGGTGGCGGTCGTGTTGCTGGGGGCGAGCAGCGCCCTCCAGAGTACGGTTGTTGCCCTGCGCGCCGGCATTCTCGGTTTCTCCGACACCACTATCGGCCTCATTATTTCCGCGTACTTTCTGGGCTTCATCGTCGGATCGTTTCTGGTGGTGAGTTTCATACGATCGGTCGGTTATGTGCGAACGTTCGCGGCCCTTGCAGCCCTTGCAGCCGCCGCGGTGCTCGCCCACACCATCGTGCAGCTTCCCCTGGCGTGGTTTGCATTTCGGGCGGTGCATGGGTTTGCGCTCGCCGGTGTGCTGGTGGTGGTTGAGAGCTGGCTCAACGGGTGCTCGTCTACCTATAACCGCGGCCGGGTACTCTCGGTCTACAGCCTCGTTTACCTCGCGGCGATGGGCGGCGGACAGCCGCTGCTGGGGGTGTTCTCCGTCTCCGGGTTCGAGATCTTCGCGGTCGTCAGCATGCTGATGTCATTGAGCCTCATACCAATAAGCCTGGTGCAGGTGACCGGCACGCCCGAGGTGGACCGTGAGCCCGTACGCCCGGCACGAACGTTTCGTCGCTCACCGTTGGCGGCTATCGGAGTGTTCATCAGCGGCGCGACGACGGAGGCGCTATGGGGGCTTGCGCCCCGCTACGCACAGCAGATCCATCTCTCGGAGGCGGCTATCGGATCGTTCATGCTCGCGATCTCGTTAGGTGCGCTCGCGCTGCAGTGGCCGCTCGGCTGGTTCTCCGACCGGCATGACAGGCGCTACGCGATTCTCATTGCCACCGGGGCCGCCGCGGTTGCCGCGGCGGTGTTTGCCGGGAGCGGTGCGGGCCCCCACGTCTTTGCCCTCGCGTTCCTCCTCGGTGCCTTCGTTATGCCGCTGTACTCATTGTGCATCGCGCTCATGAACGACGAGCTCACCCCCGGTGAGATGGTGGGGGCGGCGAGCGCCCTCGTGCTCTTCTACGGCATCGGTTCGGCAATCGGTCCGTACATGGCGAGCCTCGCGATGTCTGCATTCGGCAGGGGCGGGCTCTTCCTCTACCTCTCGATTCTCCTCGGGGCGTTCTTCCTGTACAGCCTCGCGCGGATGCAGCTTGTGCCGCGACTGCCCCGGCGTCACCGGGAGCGATATCACTCCTATCCGCGCACGACCTTTGCGGCATTCGATCTGTTGCGAAAGCGGGGAGCGCGCCGGGGTAGTGCGTCCGGTACCGATGCCGATACTGATACCGGCTAGAGTGCGTTGTTCAAGACGATGCAGTATGGTAGCGTAGCGCATAAGCCACTCAAGGAGAGGAAGCGATGATAAGCAAGAAGATCGAGGATGCGTTGAACCTGCAGATGAACCGCGAGTTCTTTAACGCCCGGCTCTACTACGCGATGGCCGGATATTTCGATTCATTGAATATGCCCGGTGCGACCGCATGGATGGAGAAGCAGGCCGAGGAGGAAAACGGCCACGCACTGCGCTTCTACGCGCATATCAAGGAGCGAGGCGGGCGTGTCGTCGTCTCCGAGCTTTCCGCCCCGCCGGTGGACTGGGATTCTCCCCTGGCAGCCTTCGAAGCCGCCTACGAGCACGAGTGCCGCGTATCGCGGGAGATGGACGAGCACTGGGAGCTGGCCGAAGCGGAGAAAGACAACGCGACCAAGGTTTTCCTGCACTGGTTCGTTGAGGAGCAGGTCGAGGAGGAGTCGTCCGTCGACGAGATCGTTCAGCAGCTCAAGCGCGTCGGCGATGCGCCGAACGGCCTGTTCATGATCGATCGTATGCTTGCCGGCCGGGGGTCGTGACCCCGCGACCGGCAGACGGCAAGGAGGCACACACATGCAACTGAAGCACAAACAGATCCCCGTTGAGTTCATCCAGCGGCTGCCCGAAGGCATGAAACTTGTCACAAGACACGGCAAGCAGTTTCTGGTCGTGGATGAAGTCTACGGCCCCAACGGCGAGAGCCTGATGTCCGAGAACGTGCGTATACACGGTGAGCGGGCGATTGAGCTCCAGGTCACGGTCGGAAACTCCGAGGGCATGTTCTTCGTGGATTCCTACTGGGGCAGCCACGCGAAGCTCTACAGCTTTCTGGTCGACGCCGCCAGGAAGGACTCCCTGGTGACGGCCAAGGTGCCGCACACCGACACGAGTCTGATGGTTGAACGCGCCTGTGACATAGAGGGCTGCACGTCGAACCAGTCAATAGAGCTCAGTCTGCCGGGCGGGCGCAACAAGATCTATGTCTGCGCGCGACTCGGATGCCCGGGGCACGATCTGGAGATTCCCGATATGCCCGAGCCGGTCTCCGAGACGGTGAGCAGTATAAATTTCTTCGGCGCCGGCAGCATCGACGACCACTGGTTCGACGAGGTGTGATGCAGATAGAGGCCCTCCGCGAGGGCCTCCGCGGTCGCGCGTTCGAGCTGGGCGCGGTGGTCGTGACCGGGGTCGGATTCGTCATCGTGGGCTTGAGTTTTCTCTACATCGGAGCGGCTTCGCTGTTCTGGGTGGCCTACGTGCTTGCTCGCTACCGCTGGGACAACGACGTGTTCTCCCGGTGGGGCTTTCGCCGTGCGGGCTTCCGAGAGGCGGCGAAGCTGTCTCTGCCGTTCGCCGCTGCAGCCGCGGCGTTCTCCATCACCTATGCTCTGATCTGGGGTGATCCGGTGCTCAACGCCCATTTCCCGCTTCTGCTCGTGCTCTACCCGCCGTGGGGCGTCATACAGCAGTTTCTGGTTGTTGCACTTGTGGCCGAGAACCTCGTTGCGGTGGGCAGGGGACGGATCAGCGAGCCGCTCGCTGTGGTTCTGACCGCCTGCGGATTCGCGGCCATACACGTCCACGATTACCGGCTTGTCGGCGCGACCTTTCTGCTGGGACTCGTGACGACGTCGGTGTACTTCCGCACGAAGAACGTCTGGGCGCCCGGAATACTGCACGGATGGTTCGCGACACTGGTGTATTACCTGCTGCTCGGCGAGGACCCCTGGGCGGAGCTTGTCCTCGGTGGCCTGCGGTTGTAAGCTGACAGTTGCAGGCGTAACCATGGCAGAGAGCCGCACCGATACGCGAAAACCGCCGAGCGGGCCGGGCGACTGGCTGAGGCTCGACAACGCGGCCAAGATCTTCCCCGCCTCCTACTCCGACGTTTCACCCGAAGTCTACCGAGTGATGTTACGCTTCGATGCGCCCATCCGCCTTCCCGCGCTCGAGCGTGCCCTGGAGCGAATCGCCCGGCGGACGCCCTACTACCAGGTGCATCTGAGGCGTGGGCTGTTCTGGTACTATCTCGAGCGCCACGACCGGGTGCCCGATGTACACCTGTTGCCCGAAACGCCGGTCTCTCCCATCGCCCTCGAGCGGCGGGAGGAGCCGCTCTACCGCGTGGAGGCCCGCGACAGCCGCCTGGCAATCGACTTCTCGCACATACTTACCGACGGCTTCGGCGCGCTGCGCATGCTCGTGTCCCTCGGCGCCGAGTACCTG
>JAAAOH010000130.1 GCA_009908925.1 Spirochaetota bacterium
CGCCGGTGAGCTTGACGATCTCGCCGACGAGGCGTGCCTCACCGACGAACACCAGCTCCATCATCATGGCGTCGGTGACCCCTCGCACGTGGATGACCGGGCCGTTCACCCGCGCGACGTGCCCAATGATGCGCTCGCTCATCCTCCGTCCCCGCTTTCACCGCCGTCGCCGCCGGCTGTGCCCGCGCCCGCGGCTCCTCCGTCCCCGTCTGTGAAGAGAATTTCGTAGACGAGCCGCCGAATCTCCGTTTCATGCCGCCGGATACGGGAATCCACGCGGTTGTCGTAGAGCGTCCGCCCGTCCGGCGAGGAAACGACGACGCCCGGTGAGCCGCCATGCGGTTCGCCCGCCGCGGTGAGGGTCACATTCCGGTCGCCGACCTCCCGCGCGATCCGTTGTGCCTCCTCGAGAAGCTCACCGAGAAGCGCCGTCTCGCCCGCTGCAGCCGAGACGGTGAGCTCCGTCCCCTCGAGTCCGAGGGCACCCTCGGCGATCCACCCGATCATCGCCTGCCGATACGCATCGGAGCCCTCGCGGCTCATTTCCACGATCTGCTCACGCGCGCGCTGTTGCACCGCAGCAAGCACATCGCGACGGCGGGCGAGCTCGTTTCGGCGCTGCGCCCGGCTGATCTCGGCGTCGGTGCGCCGGTTGATCTCCTCGATGCGTTTCTTCGCCTCCGAGACAGCATCGTCTTTGACGCGCTGCACGCGGCCGGAAAGCAGCATGCGACGGTCCTCCACCCGCGATTTCGCCTCACTTCGGATCGTCTCCGCCTCCTCGCGGGCGTCGGCGAGGATCCCGTCGATGATCTGTTTCGCGTCCTGGTTGGAGTCTGCGTTATGTTTGTCGGCGTTCGATTCGGCCATTACAGATTCATTCCAATCGCCTGGTTCACCATCTCGCGGATCGTGGGCCGGTCGGGCTTTCGCCCCTTCGGCCCCGGAATCTCGAGGATCAACGGAAACTGCTCTGAGAGCACATACTCATCGACTCGCGCGCGGACCATGTCGGCTGTATCCTCTGTCATGATCACGATGCCCGCATCGCCTGAAAGTGCGTTCTTGAACGCGGTCTCCGCCTCGGCGGCCGAGGAAACCTCCGTCCCCTCCACGCCGGCAAGCGCAAAGCCGAGCACCGTGTCCTCGTCTCCGATCACGTGATAGCGCATCGGCTCTACACGCGCCCCAGAATAATGAGCGCCGTAATGAAACCGAAAACCACGAGTCCCTCGGCCAGGGCGATGAAGATGAGCGCCTGCCCCGCGACCTCCGGTTTCTCGCTGATCGCTCCCATGGCCGCCGCCCCGACATTCGCAATACCGATTCCGGCACCCAGCGCGCCAAAGCCGAAGGCTACGGCCGCCGCGATGAAGCCGAATTTTGCCACGCCCGCCTCGGTCTCGGTCATCGCCCGCTCTTCGGCGGCCGGCTCCTGCGCGTAGACCTGCACCGTGGAAACGGCACCGAGCATTCCGAACAACGCGACCAGGAACAGGATGGACCCGGCTACCCTGCGGCGAAACCGCTGCTTCTCATTCTGCATTCATTGCCTCCTCAAGCTCGTCCCGCAAGCGATATCGGTCTGTACACCTCCCCGGATCCGGAGAAGTACTTGGAGAAGAACTCGTAATAATTCAATCGAAGTGATTGGATCCCGGCCGACAGGCCCTCCAGCCCGATAACCAGGGCGTTTCCGAAGATCAGGATCAGGATGGAGAACACCGAGTATCCTCCGTCCCCGGCCGCGAGCGATGCGATCTCGAAGAACGCGGTCATGAGCGTCACATGAGCGATTCCGAGCCCGGCCACACGCATGAACGACAGGGTGTTCGCGAGATATCCCGAGGCGACCTCGAGAAGCTCGAGAAGCCAGTTCATGACCGCGGCAACCGTGGCCCCGGCAATCCCCCGCGAGGGCCGCTCCCCGGCATCGGCGCCGTTCTCAGACCCGCCGGCGCTGGGCCCTGCGAAGAGCGCCTCTGCCGGCACTTTGAGAAGCAATACGAGCGCCGGCGCGACGAGGGCAACGGCAAGCTCCGTCCCTCCCGGAAGCTGCCGGTAGCCGGAGCGAACGAAATGGTAGGCGGTGTAGATGCCGCCCGCGTAGAGCCAGGCCGTCACGAGGCCCGCGCGGTCGAAGATCACCTCGAGCCAGTGCCGTCGGCGGGCAAGGTTGATCCAGTTGAGAACGAATCCGATGCCGATGACGGCGATACCGAGGTAGATGGTGAGAGCGAGAATGTCGAAGATCGAGGTGATCGCTCCCTCGCCGGCGTGCCCGCTGACCACGCCGTGGAAGTCGAACCAGAGGGGCGGAATCCACTGCATCCCGAAGTAGGCTCCGAAGAGCACACCAAAGGTGATGGCCGACGCCGCGCACCACACGAGGAGGCCGAAGAGCTCCCTCGTGCGCCCCTGAACGCGCGGGCTCCTGAGCCCGAGAATTCCCGCAAGAAGCAGGACTGCGCCGTGCCCGGCGTCGGCAAACATGAGGCCGAACATGGTGAGGTATGCCACCGCCACCAGGATGGTGGGGTCCACCGAACCGTAGGCCGGCGTTCCGTAGTTCTCCACGAGCATCTGGAAGGGCTTCAGGATCTTCGGGTTCTTCAGGCGCACCGGAACGCGCACCTGCTCCTGCTCCTCGACCTCGCGGCCGGCGTGCCAGGTGAGGTAACAGCGTCCTCCGCTCACGCGCCGCACCGCCTCATCGACCCGCGCGACGTGCTCCTCGGGAACCCAGCCGGAGAAGATCACAGTTCGGTCGGTGTGTTCGAAGTAGGAACGAACGTCGAGGACCAGCTCGGCATGCCGAAGGTCGCCCCACGCACTCTCGAGCTCCTCGCGCCGCCCGGCGACCACCTCTGCGACCTGCGCTCCGATACGCTCCTGCTGCTCCCGCGCCGCCTCGAGCTTCTCCCGCACACCGGCTGACTGCACGCCCTCGGGAATCTCCTCGGAGGCGGGCAGGTCTATATCCTCCCAGCCGTGTCGCTTACGAATCTCGGCGATCGAGGCGGCATTCCGCTTGAGCGTGAGAAGAAGCACCTCCACACGATCCTCCGTCCCTCCGAGCTCCACGTCCGTGGCGGGATAAGAGGCGAGCTCGCGGCGAAGCTCATCGATCCGATCGCGGGGGACGGAGCCGGCCCGAACCTCGAGGTAGCTGTGCCCACCTGACGACTGAGCCGCCCGCCCGGCTTCCCGGTAGACCGCAACCTGGCGGTCGAGCTCCTCGAAGCGCATGATCTGCTGCTGAAGCTCACGCTGCTTCGCGCGAAGGGTCTCGATTTCCTTTCCCACATCGTCTACGAGCTCTTCGGCACTGTCGACGTCGACGACCTCCGTCCCCGTTCGGGAGGGAACGGAGGCCGGCACGTCGATGCCGCCGGTGGCGAGCGTCGATTCCACGCGCCGGCGGACCTCGGAGATGCGCCGGCGCTCCTCGCCCACCGATTCAGCCCGCAGGCGATGCGAGCGGTCGAGGTCCCGCACATCCACGAAGTGGAGCACACCGAGGTGGAGCAGCTCGCGCGAGAGCGCGTCCGCGTCGGCGTCGAGGACGGCGGCAACGAGATAGCGCATGCGCGAGGGGAACATCATAGTGCTGCCTCCACTGCCCCACGCTCGAGGCCGTAGAACAGTCCGTTCAGTACCGCCGATATCCGTCGCAGTTGGCGCTGCGAGAGCACGAAATAGGAAAGCACCACTGCCATGGTGAAGGGATAGGCTCCGAGCGATCTATGCGCGAGCCGATCGGTCTCCTCTTCGAGGGCGGCCTCGATGAGCTCGAGCTCAGGAACCTCGCGTCCCTCCGCACGCCCGCCGCCCCGGCCGAGCTGCTCGAGAAGCACTCCTGTCGGACGCCCCGAGCCCAACGCACGCTCGAGGGTACGCCTGTCGAAGGTGCGCCCCCCGGGAACGAGACCCGCCCGGATATCCTGTTCGGAGAGGTTGTAGTACCCAACGGCTCGCACGATCCAGGAGACGTTCTCCCGGTCGGCCTCGAGTGCCGTGAATGAGAGCGCCGCCTCGCGGTCGGGCCGCGGCAGCTGCTCCGCGAGGGCGAGGAGTCGGCCCAGATAGTCACGGTCAAGTGATCGCTCCACGGAGAACAGTGAGCCGCTCGACTGCACCCGATCGATGGTGGCCGCAACCGCATCCGCGTAGGGCGTGTCAGCGAGTGCGGGGGGTATATCACCGGGAGCGGCCGCGTTCGCGATCGCATCGAAGTTGATGGGGTGGTGTACGGTCTCGCGGGAAAGATAGCCGATCTTCGTCTCTACGTGCTTTCCGCGCACCGCATGCTCGAACCACAGGCGCAGCGCCGTCTTGAGATTCTCGATCTCGTAGCGGTCGCAGAGCGCCTCGACGAACTCCCGGCGCGCTCCCTCGAAGTGACGCTCGATGTCGAGAAGAGCCTCCACCTCGCGCCGGTAGAGCTCCTGCTCGCACATGCGCACATCACCGGTATCGCGGTACGCCGAGGCCACATCATCAAAGCCCTGACCCTCGAGCTCGGAGACCGCCTCATCGACCGAAGCCGATCCGGCAAGCGAGCGGAAGAAGGGCTCATCGAGCATTTTGCCGATGCGTGCCCTGAGTTTCGCGTTTATGTAGTTGTACGCCCGCAATTGGCCCCGCATCTATCGTTCGTATTCCGGCGTGAGGAGAAGCTCAGTCACACGGTTCAGCGCATCCTCGACGCGCTCGGCGTGCGCGTCCATGTACTGTTCAGCGCTGCGCTCGCGCGAGAGGGCGGCCTCGAGCCGCTTCTGCGCCTCGTCCCTGGCCGCATCCACGCGCTCGCGGAGGATCTGTGCGGCTTCTTCCCGCGCCTCGCCAAGGGCGTCGCGCTCCTCCGCATCGAAGGACGAGCGGATCTCCTCCGCCTCGGCGCGGGCGTCGGAGACGATCTGCTCAGCCTGCCGCTCCGCCTGCACGATTTCGTCGACGATCTCAAACATTGTGACCCCTCCATCGACTATATACGCCCCACACTCGCCCTATCAAGGGACGGAGGAGGCTGGCGCCGGGCCGCCGGGAGCTGGTAGCCCCGGGGGCCGGTAGCCGCCGGGGCGCCGCGGGTGATAGCTTTACGGGATGGGAGTTGCGCGCATGGGAATGATCGCACTGTTTTCGTTTGTCATAGCGTTCGTCGTCGGATTCTTTGCCCTTCAGATCTGGGGCCGAACAGCGCCGCCGCCTGCCGACCTCGGCACCGTGAACGGCAACCTCCGTCCCTGTCCCGACACTCCGAACTGCGTGGAAACTCGGGCTACGGACGATGAGCACGCGATCGAACCGCTCGAGCTCCCGGCGGAGCTCGTTGATCGCTCCGATACTGCCGGCGCCGCCCTCGATCGTCTCGATGAAATCATCGCAACCTATCCCCGCGCGAAGGTGACCGAGCGCCGCGGCGATTACCTCGCCGCCGAGTTCCGGTCACGCATCTTCCGCTTCGCCGACGATGTTGAGTTCCTCGTCGACGAGGCGGCCGGCGTCGTTCATTTTCGCTCAGCATCCCGGCTCGGCCACTCCGACATGGGAGCAAACCGCTCACGCATGGAGGAGATCCGCCGACTGTGGAAAGAGCACGCCGGCCGGTGACCAGCGGCGCCGCCTGGCACCTTGGGCGTTGCCCCGGGACCCCGGCGCCATGCGGCAAACCCGGGGGCGCCCGGCAACCCCCGCGCCGCCTTCGAGTCGGTCGGGCGCTACCTCGACATATAGTCCCGCCGCCGCTCCTCGGAGAACTTCTCGACCGCGTAGCGGAGCATCGTGCGAGGCATCTCCGGGGCAAGCTCGTCGAGGAATCCGTACTCCACTTCCGGAGCGCGCTTTCCCACCTCCCGCAGCATCCATCCGACGGCCTTGTGGATGAGGTCATGCGGATGGTCCAGGAGCAGCCGGGCGAGCTCCAGTGTCTCCTCGTAACGCTCGGCGCGGATGAAGGCGAATGTGGCGAGCACCGCCGAGCGCTGCCGCCACAACCTCCCCGAAGCGGCCCAGTCGAAGAGTAGCCCCCGTTCCTCGGGATGATCGAGAAGATGCGCGCCGAGTATGTGCGGAGCGGATGAGTCGACGAGATCCCAGTTATTGACCCGATCTATACGCCTGCAGTACAGCTCGACGATGCGCCGGCGCTCGCCGTCCTCTCGAGTTCTCTCGAAGCGAAGCACCATCATGAAGAGAGCCGTGAGACGCACCTCGTGCACCTCGTCGGCGAGTAGCGCCTCGAGGCCCTCAACCGTCGCATCCCGGTACAGCGATTTCGCGACACGGCGCTGCGCGGGCACCGAAACCCCGAGAAACTGATCGCCTTCTCCGTATCCGCCCGGCTCCGCGCGAAAAAAACGCCGCCTATCGGGGACGGAGGATGGATCGGCGGCGGCCTCGAGCTTCGCCCGGACCCGTTCGACGACCGAATCCTCGCCTTGCTGTGCCATGTTCGGATTCTATCGCCGGGGACGGAGGCTGGGAAGACGGACCGTGGCCGGCCGTCCTGGGCGCCGCCCCGCGTTCCCCGGCGCCGCCCGGCGGTTCCCGGCGCCGCCCGGCGGTTCCCGGCGCCGCC
>JAAAOH010000101.1 GCA_009908925.1 Spirochaetota bacterium
AGACGGACCGATTCAGATCGGTACATCCCTGCCCCTGACCGGACAGTTCTCCATCACCGGAGAGAAGCACCGCGAAGGGTATCAGCACGCCGTGAACCTGATCAACCAGAACGGAGGACTGCTCGGCCGGGAGGTGGAGCTTCGGGTTCGGGACAATCAATCCGACCCCGACATCGCCATGAGCCAGTTCGAGCGGTTCATCAACGTCGACAACGTCGAGATGATCTTCGGGACCTTCTCGAGTCTCATCACCTTCCCGACGTCCTCGGTAACCGAACAGGCGGGCATGGTCCACCCCATTCCGTCGGCAGCGGCACTCCGCATCTATGAGCGTGGCTACGACTACCTGTTCTACTTCCAGCCGAACGCCGCGGAGTTCATCGGCTCCACGCCGGTCGACATGATGGACAACCTCGTGGCGAGCGGAGACACGCCGGAGACGGCGGCTGTCGTCTATGCCGACGACTTTTTCACGAACTCCATTGCGGCCGGTCTGCTCGGCGAAGTCGTGGACATCCCCGGCAGCAACGAGACCGTCGACCTCTCCCCCGGCGTCGTCGAGGAAGCAGGAGTAGACATCGTCTACGAGGAGCAGTGGCCACAGGGCTATTCCGACTGGATCAACCTCGCGAACTCGATCAAGTCCAGCGAGGCCGAGATGCTCTTCCTTCTCGCGAACTCCCCGGACGACGGCATCCAGCTGATGCGGGCCATGCAGACGGTCGATTATCAACCCATGGCCATCTACAGCAGTCAGGGCTCCCAGCGTGAGTGGCAGGAGGAGCTCGGCTCAGCGGTCGACGGCCTCATGACCCATGCGTCATGGCATCCGCAGGCCAACTTCACCGGTAATTTCCTGGGACGGGAGTTCACCAACCAGGAGTTCATGGACACCTTCGAGGAAGCCTACGGACAGATCCCCGACGAAGACGCGGCGATCCCCTTCGCCCTCGCAATGGGCATGGAGCAGGCTGTGCGTGCAGTCGGCACCACGGACAACGACGCAATCCGCGACTGGTTCAACGAGCGCACCGAGGATGACCCCGTGCAAACGATTCTCGGTCCCTTCCACTGGGACGATCGCGGACTGCCGATCGGCAAGCCGTTCATCATGGTACAGTGGCAGGATGAAGACCTCGAGTTCGTCTATCCCCGCGGACAGTTCCCGGGCGTAGAAGATCTTGTGTGGCCCAAGCCGGAATGGTAGACATCGCGTGGTAGACATTGCGTGTGACCGGGCGGACCTCCGTCCGGTCACTATTCCGCCGCACCCTACCAGGTCGGGAGAGAGCTGATGGCGTTGCTCGAGATACGGGACCTCACAAAGCACTTCGGCGGCATCATTGCCGTGGATCATTGTACGTTCTCGGTAGAGGAAGGGAGCATCACGTCCCTCATCGGTCCGAACGGCGCCGGGAAGACCACGGCCTTCAACCTCATTACCGGGACGATCTCGCGTGACTCGGGAAGCATTCATTTCGACGGGCGCGACATCACCTCTGCTCCGCCCCACAGGATCGCGCGACGAGGCATCAGCCGCACCTTTCAGATCACACGGGCGCTCGGCGACATGACGGTGCTCGAGAATCTCGCGGTGCACGCCCATGGCCGCGGACTGATGAGCCTCCTCGGTCCATCCGTTCGCGCCGAAGAACGCGAGAAGGCGATGTCCCTTCTCGAGTTTCTCGGAATCGAGCAGCTCGCGAACGAAAAAGCGGCCACCCTCTCCTACGGACAGCGGAAGCTGCTCGAGCTCGGCGCCGTTCTGATGTCGGAGCCTCGTATCGTCATGCTCGACGAACCAGCAGGCGGTGTGAACCCGGCCCTCCTCGAAACCATCGTGGAGCGCATCCTGGAACTCAACAAGCAGGGGATCACCTTCCTGATCGTGGAGCACAACATGGAGCTGGTTATGAGTATCAGCGATCCGGTTATCGTGATGGCCTCCGGCGCGGTTATTGCCGAGGGACACCCCGAGAAGGTGCAGAGCGACCCGGCGGTGCTCGAGGCATATCTGGGAGGACCCGGAGAATGAGTTTCCTCAGCATATCGAACGTCGTCGCGGGATACGGATCGGGCCAGGATATCCTCAAGGGGATCAGCCTCGATGTGGAGGCGGGCCGGACCTACTGCATCATCGGACCGAACGGCGCCGGCAAGTCCACCCTGCTGAAGGTGATCAGCGGCCTGCTCACCCCGCGGGAAGGCTCCGTGCACTTTGACGGCGAGGACATTACCGGGCTCCCGACTCACCGGATCCTGAGGCGTGGCCTCTGCTTCGTGCCCCAGGACCAGAGCCTGTTTCCCGACATGAGCGTGCTCGAAAACCTCCGCATGGGCGGATTCGTCCTCCGTGACAAGGGGGACGTGAATCGGCGCATCCATGAAGTCTATGAGACGTTTCCCATCCTTGCCGAGAAGGCATCTCAACCGGCACGGGCGCTCTCCGGCGGGCAGCAGCAGACCCTGGCACTCGGCAGGACGCTGGTGCTTCGGCCGAAGCTCATCATGCTCGACGAGCCGTCGCTGGGACTCGCGCCGAAGATTTCGCGTCAGATCTTCGAGAGCATTGCGGCCCTCAGAGAGGCGGGGCTGACCGTGCTCATCGTCGAGCAGAATGCCAAGCTCGGTCTCCAGGCCGCCGATTGGGGCGTTGTGCTCGACCTCGGCAAGGAACACATCGTGGACTCGGCCGCAAACATTCTCGATGACCCGCGCGTGGCGGAGCTCTACCTCGGCGGCGGACTCAAGAGCAACGGCAAGGACGGCACAACATGACCTATCTGCAGGTGCTCATATTCGGTATCAGCCTCGGCGGCGTGTACGCGCTGATGGCCTCCGGGCTGACGCTCATCTTCGGCGTCATGAACATCGTGAACCTGGCGCATGCCGCATTCATGCTGATATCCGCCTACATGGCCCTCGGCCTGTTCAACGCCTTCGGTATAGATCCGATTCTGTCGGTCGTCATTACGATGCCGGTTCTGTTCTTCTTCGGCATGCTGGTCTACAAGCTTCTGTTCTCCCGGATCGCCGAAAGCTCCCGGTTCGTGGAATCAACCGTCCTGTTGACCTTTGCCATGGCGACGGTCATAGAGGGCGTGCTCAGTTTTCTCTTTACGGGTATCTACCGCTCGACCACGCCCGCATACACGACCGAAACGCTCCACGTCGGTGCGCTCTACTTCCCCGAGGGGCAATTCTACGCCACCGTGGTGAGTGTCATCCTGCTGGTGGCACTGTGGACCTTTCTGCGCACCACGCGCACCGGCTACGCGATACGGGCGACGATGCAGAACCGCACCGCCGCGAAGACTGTGGGGGTCGATGTCGCAAAGATCTCCCTGATTACCTTCGGCATCGGCACGGCGCTCGCCGGAGCTTCGGGGTCTCTCATCAGCTTCATTTTCACATTCTACCCGGCCATCCACTGGGACTGGATTGCGATCATGATGGCGCTGATCGTGCTCGGCGGGATGGGCAGCCTGCTCGGATCCCTCGTCGGCTCGTTTCTGCTTGCGATCGTCGCGGGCTTCGTCGGCCATTTCATCGGGCCGGTGTGGTCGACCATTACGTTCTTCCTGGCCCTCTTCGTTATTCTGCTCGTGAGGCCGCAGGGCCTCTTCGGCAAGAAGGTGGAGGTATAGATGTCCGGCGCAACCCTGACTACCGGCACCGCGGGCCGCTCCCGTAGCCTGTTCATCCTCGTCGTCTTCGGCGTGCTCCTGGTGTTTCCCCTGCTGCAAGTGGCGACCGGCCGCTTCAACTACGTGCTGCACATGATGATGTTCACCATGCTCTATATCGCCATGGCGTCGAGCTGGAACATCATCGGTGGCTATACGGGTTATACCTCACTCGGCCACAACGTTTTCTACGCGGTGGGGGCCTACTTTTCGGGCCTCGTGTTCACCTATCTAAAGATCTCCCCATTCGTCACGTTTCCTCTGGCGGGAATCGCGGCGCTGCTTGTCGGCGTGCTCGTAGGACTGATCGCGTTGAGAACCCGCGGGCCGGCGTTCATCATCGCCACGATCGCCATGGTGATGCTGACCCTCCACCTCATCGACCAGTGGGAGTTCACCGGGGGAGCCAACGGCCTCAGCCTTCCCTTTATTCGCCTCGACCCGAAGATTGCGAAACTGCCCTTCTACTACGCAATTCTCATCGTCGCATCCGGCGCGGTCGTGATGTCTCACAAGATTCGCCATTCGAAGTTCGGCCTTGGCCTCCGCGCGATTTCACAGGATGAAGTCAAAGCCGAAGTCGCCGGCCTGCCGACGAACCGCTACAAGATCGCCGCGTTCGCCCTGAGCGGGCTGTTCGTCGGCATGTGCGGGGCGCTGTGGGGCTATTACCTCACCTACCTGAGGCCCGACATGTTCCTTACCATTGCGATCGCCTCGAACATGGTCCTCATGTCTATCATCGGCGGGAAGGGAACCGTGGCGGGTCCGGTAGTCGGAGCCATCATCATCGTCCTCGTGAACGAGTTCTTCGTGACGACCCTCGGCTCCACCGCCCTCAACATCGTGTTTACCGGGACTGTGCTCATCCTCACCCTCGTGTTCTTTCCCCGGGGCGTGGTCGGCACCCTCAAGGAGCACAACAACCTCCCCGGATTCCTGGACTGGGAGTAGAGGGAGATGGACGGCGCCGGCATCGCGTTACTTGCGGGAGTCGGCCTCGGTGTCTTTCAGATTCTCAACCGCAAGGCCTCCGCCGGCATTCGCATCGAGCAGGGCACCACGGTCCTCCTCGCGGTAAGCTCTCTCGTTCTTGTCGGACTCATACTCGCCACCCGGCCGCTCTCCGCGCTCGCGTCGGTGCCGCCGGGATCCGCTGCGCTCTTCGCAGCAGCCGGTGCCGTTCACTTCATCGGCGGGTGGAGCCTGTTGTCCCTGAGCCAGCACGCGGTCGGGGCGGGCCGGACGGGCTCACTCATCGGTACCGCTCCCGTGTTCTCCGCCGTTCTCGGCGCCCTGTTCCTCGGTGAGTTCCTCTCGCTGCCGGCAATAGCCGGGCTCGTGATGGTCGTTTCGGGGGTCATTCTTGTCTCGCATCGATGATGCCGGCGGCTCCGGAGGCGGCCCCGGGGGCGGCCCCGCAGGCATTCTCGGGGGCTTGCGGTCGTCGGTCTACGGGCTCGGCACGGCACTGTGCTTCTCGGTAAGCCCGATCTTCCTCAGGTACGGCCTGCGCGACTTCCCCTCTCCGGTAATTGCGGTCGGAATCGGCATGACAAGCGCGTTCCTGCTCTATCTGCTCGTGCTCGCTCTCCGCGGTCACCTCGGCCTGCTGCGCGCACGGGTATCGAGGAGCGTGTTGGTGACGCAGGTGCTCGCGGGGCTGTTCATCGCGACGGGTACCTGGCTCCGCTACGAGGCGGTCGACCGGGCACCCGTCGCCGTGGTCGCCACCCTCGGGCGGATAAACATCCCCGTTGTGCTCCTGCTCTCACCGCTCTTCTTCGTTGCCGGCAAGGACCGGGTAACGGCGCGCCTGTGGCTCGGGGCGGGGCTCATCATCGGCGGCGCCGCGATCATCACGTTCTACGGGTAGCCGGCACCGCGGGTCGTGCGCAGGGCGCCGCCGTCCGCTCGAGTGGCACCGCCGACGGGCCGCTTGTGGCCGCCCCCGGCCGCACACCCGCGCCGCCCGCTTCAAATTGCGAACCGGCCGTCCCGCAGCACCGCGACCTCCCGCCCGTCGTAGGTGCGGGCGGTGACCTGGATCTCCTCCGAGCCGATCATGAAGTCGGTATGCACGAAGCTTACGTTGGCACCGATGGACGGCAGCTCCTCGTCGGTGAGCTTCTCGCCCCCTTCGATGCAGCCCGGGTAGGCGCCGCCGAGGGCGATGTGGCAGGCAGCGTTCTCGTCGAAGAGGATGTTGTAGAATACGCGGCCCGACTGGAAGATGGGTGAGCCGGCGTCGACGAGCGCAATTTCGCCGGCGTAGGCGGCGCCGGTATCCATCTCGAGGTAGCGGGCGATGACCTCGGCGTTCGTCTCGGCACCGAAGTCCACCACCTTTCCGTCGGAGAACTCGAACCACGCGCCACGGACCACCTTGTTCATCACGGTGACCGGTCGTGTCACGGCAACCCTGCCGGTGGTCCGCCGATAGTCCGGCGTCGTGAATACCTCCTCGGTGGGAAGGTTCGGCAGGAACTCGAGGCCGTCAGGGGTCTTTCCCGGCCCCCCAACCCAGATGGCACGGTCGGGGATCCCGACCCACAGGTCCGTACCCGGTCCCTCGAAGTGCAGCCACTCCACGTGGAGCTCGTCGAGAACAGCGGCGCGACGCTTCAGCCGCTCGGTGTGCTCGCGCCAGGCCGCGGCGGGATCGGGCTGATCGAGGCGAAGTATGGGACGCATGGCCTGCCACAGAGTCTCGTGTGGGACCCCGGCGGCGGCCGCGGCCGGGGTGCCGGCGCCGCCCGAGTTGCCGGCGTCCGCGGCCGGGGTCTCGGCGCCGCCCGTGTTGCCGGCGTCCGCGGCCGGAGTCCCGGCGTGGCTCGTGTCACGACCCGGAGCGGCGCCGAG
>JAAAOH010000304.1 GCA_009908925.1 Spirochaetota bacterium
GAGGACGGACTTCAGCTTCTCCACGGAAAACTCAGGTCCCACCGCCAGCACGATTCTGCTCTCTTTGAGGACGAAGGAAAGATTCTGAAGCAGGTCGTTGGTATCATCGGGCTCCAGCGTGAAGCCGAGGATATTCTCCGTCGGCACATAGGTGTAGCGATATCCGTAATCGGTTTCCTCGGGGAGCTTGATGTCCTTCTTTCTGTTGATCGCAATGAGTTCAGTGCCGTTCGTGAGAAACACGGAGTCCTGTAGAACCGGCTCGTCGGCGGGCGCGTTCGGTGGGAGCGCTTTCCCGGGGTTCTTTTTCAGCCCGACGGGCGGCTGATACTGGATTACCCTGACATCCTCATCCCGGAACTGCTGTGCGATGAGGTTCCGGTAAAACAGGGAGTTATCCTCCGGGTTTTCATCGATCCCATCAAGATCGAGCGGAGTCCCTTTTTGCAGATAGTTCTTCCGGATGATGCCTATTGCCTTCTCGATAGGCTCCATCTCCACCGGATTGAAGTTCAGCACGTGAATCTGCTCCGCGGTGCCGAGAAGGATTTCTCCGACCAGGACGTGGCTGACGTGTTGCAGGTACTGGATCTCCCGGTACGGGATCTGGGTCATGTGAACATCCGTTCCGGTTCTCTGAAACAGTAGCAGCTCGTCCTCGGTGAACGCCATCACCGTATGATACAGCGGCATTCCCGGCTTCAGGTTTCGTCGTTCCACGTTGATCGGAATCTTGAATGCGAACTCCGCGGTGGTAATCAGCTCTTTATGCCGCAGAAACTGCTGCGGGACATCTTCGGCAACCTCGATGGGGGTCACCCAGGGTCCGAACCGCTCATATTCTCTCTGCAGTACGTCCATCACCGGCCTCCTTAGCTATTCGAGCGACTACTGATATCAAACCAGACCGCAAGCACCAGGATCAGGCCTTTGACTATCAACTGATACTCGGATGGAACGGTCATCAGACTCATTCCGTTGTTCAGGCTGGCCATGACAAGCGCGCCGATGATCGCGCCGACAACCGTACCCTCTCCTCCTCGCATGCTGGTACCGCCGATGAAGACGGCCGCAATCGTGTCGAGCTCGAAGAGGTTGCCCGCGCCGGCGGTGGCCGAGTTCAAACGGGCGGTGAACACGAGCCCGGACAGGGCCGACAGCGAGCCCATGATGACGAAGATCCAGAAGGTCTTGAGCTTGATGTTGATGCCGGACAACAGCGCGGCTTCCCGGTTCCCGCCGATTGCATACACGTGTCTGCCGAATGTGGTGTTGTTGGTTATGTACACGAACAGAAGCACCAGGGCCATGAGGATCATGATCGAGTACGGGATTCCCCGGTAGTAGATCATGACCGAGAAGAAGAACCACGTCATGGATGCTATAATCACCGTCTTTGCAATGAACAGGGGCATCGGTACGCTCGTGAATCCGAAACTGTTTCGACGTATTCGCACCCGGATCTCGAAGAAGACGTAGGCGAGAATGGCTACGACGGCAATCAGGAAACTGAAGTCATGGAACCCGGCTACAGCGTCGACATTGACCAGGAGCCGCGGGAGGTACCCCTGTCCGATTGCGCGAAAGCCAGGCTCGAGCGGTGCGATCGTCTGTCCGCCGGTCAGGGCGATGAGCGCGCCACGAAAAATGAGCATGCCGGCCAGGGTGACGATAAAGGCGGGCACGGCGCGATACGCAATCCAGAAGCCCTGCCACACACCGATTATGGCGCCGAGCACCAGTGTAAGGACAACGACGGTGGCGGTATTGAATCCGAAGTTCACCTGAAGCAGCGCCGCGAAAGCGCCGGTAAAACCGACGATTGATCCCACCGAGAGATCGATATGGCCTCCAACGATTACGAGCACCATACCTACCGCGAGGATCGCAATAAATGAGGTCTGCAACAGCAGGTTGGAGAGATTCCGGGGCGACATGAACACGCCGTCTGTCAATACGGTAAAGATCAGACCGATGGAGATCAGCGCGATGAACATCGCGTACTGCCGTATGTTGTGTTGCAGCTGGTTCCGGAGGACCTGCAGACTTGATTGTGCGGCCTTGTCTTGAGTCATGTTTCAACACCTCCCGTTGCCAATGTCATTGTCTTTTCCTGCGTAGCCTCGGACCAGTGGAGCTCACCGTTCAGCTTCCCCTGATGGATCACGATTACACGGTCGCTTACGCCCAGCACTTCCGGCAGCTCGGAGGAGATCATCACGATACACACGCCTTTCGCCACGAGCTCATTCATCACCTTGTAGATTTCGAACTTCGCGCCGACGTCTATGCCGCGGGTTGGTTCATCGAGGATGAGGACCTCGGGCTGGGTAAGCATCCACTTGCCGAGCACGACCTTCTGCTGGTTCCCTCCGGAGAGGTTCGTTACTTTCTGCTCTATGCTCGGGGTCTTTACGCGCAGCGACTGCACGTACTGTTCGGTTGTGCGAATTTCCTCAAACAGGTCGATGACGGAGAACCGGGAGACTGCGCGAAGGGCGGCGAGGGTCGTGTTGTGACGGATGTCCATCCCCAGCACGAGGCCTTTGCCCTTCCGGTCCTCGGTGACATACGCCAGACCGGCGCGGATCGCGTCACCCGGATTCCGAATGTCGAGCTCCTTGCCGCGCAACGCCATGCTGCCGCCGACACGCTTCCCGTATGCGCCGAACAGGCTCATCATGAGCTCCGTTCTGCCGGCGCCCATCAACCCCGCTACGCCAAGGATTTCGCCCTGCCGGACGTCAAAAGAAACGTCATCGACGATCCTCTTGTTCGGATCATTCGGGTCCTGAACGGACCAGTTGCGCACCTGCAGGACCACATCGCCGGGTGTGTGCTCCACGCGGGGGAAACGTTCGGTCAACTCGCGCCCGACCATGAGTGAGACGATGCGTGGCTCGTCCAGCCGGTCGGCGCCATGCATATCATGCGTGCTGACGGTCTTCCCATCGCGGAGTACCGTCACGCTGTCCGCAATCTCCAGGACTTCATTGAGCTTGTGCGAGATGTAGATACAACTCACGCCCCGGTCGCGGATCTGCCGCAGAATCTCCAGAAGATTGGCGCTATCCTGTTCGTTCAATGCAGCCGTCGGCTCGTCCAGCACGAGAATACGGGCTTTCTTTGCAATTGCCTTTGCGATCTCGACCAGCTGCTGCTTGCCGATGCCGAGTTGCCTGACCACCGCCTGGGGACTGATGTCCAGGTTCACCTCTTCGAGATACTTGCGTGCCTCGCTGTTTGCCGTATCCCAGTCGATGGCGTAGGGTTTGCCGCGCTCGACCCCGAGGAAGAGGTTTTCCACTACCGACATCTGCGGTACAAGCGCCAGCTCCTGGTAGATCACCGCGATGCCGACGTCTTCGCTGTCCCTGATGTGCTGAAACTGCTGTTCGGCGCCGTCTA
This sequence comes from Spirochaetota bacterium, assembly GCA_009908925.1. Lineage (GTDB taxonomy): Bacteria > Spirochaetota > Spirochaetia > DSM-27196 > PWMO01 > JAAAOH01. The sequence goes on from JAAAOH010000304.1 coordinate 3,409, forward strand.
CAAGGATGCTACCGGTGTATGAGCCGTAGGGGTGAACACCGCTGAGCACCTTGATCAAGGTGGACTTTCCGGCGCCATTCTCTCCGACCAGCGCGTGTATCTCACCAGGCTTCACCTGAAAGCTCACATCATCAAGGGCCCGGACACCGGGGAAATCCTTCACGATGTTGCGCATCTCGAGAATGTGTTCGCTCATGACTTCTCCTCACACAATTCGATTTCATGAACCGATCCACCGGCGCAGAGGGGGCCGGGGCAGCATCGCGCGATGTGCCCCGGGGAAACCCCTTAACCGGTGCGGGCTCCGGTCAGTTCGGGTCAGTCATCATAGATTTCTTCACGCGAGAAATAGCCGCTGTCGATCAGAAGATCGATGTTATCAGCGGTGACGATATGAGGGGTCAGCAGCAGGGACGGTACGCCTTCGACCTCGTTGTTGGTCTCCACCGCACCACCTTCAGCGAGGGTGATTGCCGCCTCGATCGCGGCAACGCCCAGCTCGCGGGTGTCCTTGAAGATCGTCATCGACTGGGTTCCTTCCACGATGCGGCGTACGCCGGAGAGTTCGGCATCCTGTCCGGTAATGGGAACCTCGCCTGCAAGACCCTGCGCTGAGAGTGCCTGGATTGCACCGCCGGCGGTTCCATCGTTCGGTGCAAGAATTGCATCAACGTCGTTGCTGTTTGCCGTAAGTGCATTCTCGACGATGTTCAGCGCGTTCTCGGGCAGCCAGTTATCGACCGCTCGTTCGGAAATGATGTTGATATCACCGGAATCGGCCAGCGGCTGGATGTAGGTCATCGCACCCCGCTTGAAGAGGGCGGCGTTGTTGTCGGTCGGTGCGCCCGACATGACAATGTAGTTCCCACCCGGGACGAGGTCGGTAATGAACTCACCCTGGAGCTCACCTACGCGCTCGTTGTCAAAGGACAGGTAGACGTCAACGAGATCACTCAGGATCAGGCGGTCGTAGGAGATGACCGGGACACCGTCTGCAGCTGCGCCTTCAACAAGCGAGGACGCGGCGTTGGCGTCATGCGGGGCAAGAATGAGTACCTCCGCACCCTGGACAAGGAGATTCTCTACCTGCGCCACCTGCTGAGCCATGTCGGCATCCGCAACCGCGACGCGCAGATCAATGCCCTGCCGCTCTGCCTCCGCAATCATGGTCTCCCGGTCGCGCACCCACCGTTCCTCACGCTGGGTCGGGAGGGACAGCCCGACCACGATCTGCTCCTCTACCGCCGCCTCGTCGCCTGCCTGCGCCGGCTCTTCTCCTCCGCAGCCTGCGAGAACAAGAGTTCCCAGAACCACTACTGACAACGCAATAATTCCGGCATATGCCGCGAACCCCTTTTTCATACGAAACTCCTCCTGACGAATGTTAGGTAACGCTAAACCCGTCTCGGAGAGCTGTCATCAAGAGGATCATTGCCTTCTGCTGGAGAATTCACTCACGATAGCGGCGGGGACGCCGCATCTGGAGGATCACTGCATCAAAACTGTACGGGCGTGGTCTATCTGGGCGGGCGCCGGGTCTCCGGAACATTTCGGAAGACATCGTCATACGAATGGAAGCCGTCTGCGATGACCGTGTCGAGAATACTCTCCCGGGAGACCATAACCGGCGCAAGCCGTATGAAGGGGACCTCGACCCGTCCGTTGTGAATGGCCTCATCAGTCTCTACCGTGCCCGTCTCGGCAAGCTCGATCGCCGCATGCACCGCCCGCCGAGCCAGATCTTCCACCGGTTTGTAGATAGTCATGAGCTGGGTGCCTTCGGCAACCCGTTGTACCGCGGCAAGATTCCCGTCCATCCCGCTCACGAGCAGCTCTCCGGCAATTCCCCGGGCTGCAGCGGAACGTACGACGGCGTCCGCGATGAGATCGTTGGCCGCTATGACTCCCGAAATGCTACCAAAGCGATCAAAAGCGTCTTCGATCGCCTCGCGAGCCTCCTCGTTGCGCCAGGTCTGAAGCCAGAGACTGTCGAGCATCTCCACGCGACCGCTATCGATCCGCGGTGTAAGCGAGGTTACGATCCCCCGATTGATCAAGATGCTGTTATAGTCATTGAGAGCTCCGTTTATGACCAGAACCGTGCTCTCCTCCTCTTCGCGGGACTCCAGCTCGCTCAGTACGGCCTCCGCCATCATCGACCCGATCCCTTGATTGTCGAAGCTGATATACGCGTCGATGGGCGTGTTCCGTACCAGACGATCATAGGCCAAAACCGGAACCCCGCGGTCGCGAATGCTCTCCACCGTCTCCGACAGCTCTTCGGCATGATTGGGAACCACTACGAGGACGTCTATCTCCGACTGCCCGAGCTCGAGCAACTGCTCGCGCTGTACCTCCAGTCTCTCGTTGGCGGTGCGCAGGATAACCTCGACCCCGTTGATGCGTGCCTCATCGAGAAAAGCATCGCGATCACGCTGCCATCGCTCGACCACCAGAGAGTCCATTGAGAAGCCGATTCTGATCACGTCCTGTGCTGCATCGCCACCTCGCTCCGCCTGCGAGTCGGATTGGCCGCATGCCGCCAGGGTGACAATCGCAACAGCGCCGAGTACGACGCTGCACGCACGGAATAGCGGTGTGCCTGCGCGCCTCATGGCACATCCCCCTCTCCGGGAACCACGGTGCGCGCCGAGAACTCCCGCGGGCGAACACCGACCCAGCGTTTGAAGACACGACTGAAGTAGTTCGCATCCTGATAGCCGACCGCGTAGCCGACTTCTTTGATGCTGTGGGATGACTCCGAGAGCAGTCGCTGTGCCTCCTCCATGCGCAGGGAACTCAGATAGTCGGAAAACGACAGCTGGAGCTCCCGGCGAAAGAGACGGGACAGATGCGCGGACGACACCCCCGCGGCCGCCGCCACATCATCAAGTGACACAGGCTCCGAGAAATGGCGGCGCAGATACTCGAGCGCGTCACGAAGTGAGCGCGAGTCCCCCTCGTAGCTTCCGGCAGTATCCCGCGCGCCACGGATGAGACGCGATAGAACATCGAGCATGTCTTCGGCTGTTGATTGTCGCCCGAGCTCCGCGATTGCAACCGGCGGCAGCCGCGGCGGTGCGTAGGCCTCGAGGATCGGCTCGGTGAGAAGCACCAGGGTATAA
>JAAAOH010000056.1 GCA_009908925.1 Spirochaetota bacterium
CTACTACGACACCGCACCCCCGTCCTTTGCCGAGTTGTCCGTCGGGACCACGGATACGCAATCGGTGAACGCGAATCTGGATTTCGACGGCTTTGCCTACGACAGCAACCAGCTCGACTCCCTGTCCGTCTCGGTCGACGGCGGCGCACAGCAGCCCATAACCCCGTCCACGGTGACCCTGACCCTGGCACCGGCAACCGACACCTTCACCGCCACCGCGCACGGCCTTTCCGACGGCGACCGCATCCTCCTCGGCGGCGACACACTGCCGGATATCGCGGGCGGCGGCACCCTCGATCCCACGCACAGCTACTACGTAATCGGCGCCACCGCCGACACCTTCTCACTCGCCGAGACATCCGGCGGCGACGCCCTGGATTTCACGACCGCAGGCGCCGACCTTCAAACCGAAGAGTGGTCCTACACCTTCGATACCGCCGCCCTCTCCGACGGTACGTACATCCTCGTTTTCACCGCCACAGACATCGCCGGGAAGACCGCCACCGCCACGCGTACCGTCCGCCTGGACACCGCGGCCCCGGAGAGTCTCACAGTCGACACCGACCTCACCGGCTGGCAGGACAGCCAGAGCATTACCGTTTCGGGTACCGCGGCCGACAGCGGCAGCGGCCTTCAGGCGGTTGAGTATCAGCTCGACGGCGGGGCCTGGAACCTCGTCGGCGGAACGACGATCTGGACGACCAACATCGCCTTCAACAAAGGGAACAACGACTTGGTGGTGCGGGCAACCGACCGCGCCGGGAACACCGCACAGACCGCCTCGATAGCGGTTGACGTCGACGTGGACGCACCGGCGCTCACTGTGGACAGCCCGACAGAGATCGTCAAACTCAACGGCCAGTCGGCGCTCCCGGTTACACTCTCACTTACCGACCTCACGAGTGGTGCCGGCGTGAACAGCAATGTGGCCGAGGTGCTCCTGAAGGCCGGGGACACCGACTTCTCGGCAGGCACCACGGCAGCCACACTGGATACCGGCGACGCGGCAAGCGGCACCTGGACGGCCGATGTTCCGGCAGCGGACCTGCTTGCGCTCTCAGAAGGTCAGCGGACCATCAACGTACGGGCGGCCGACACCGCGGGCAATCAGGCCTCTGCAAGCTTTGCCGTGCTCATCGACAAGACCGCACCCCAGGTGGACTTCTCCGCACTGACCGACGGGACGACGGTGAACAAGACGCTCGCACTCGCGGGCACGGCCTCCGACACCCAGGGCCTTACCACGGCAGACCCCGTGCGGCTGGAAGTCTACAACCAGACTGCCGGCGCCTGGGAAGCAGGCCCTGCGGTATCCGGCTCGTTCAGCTGGACCGCCACCCTCGATACCACCGCCTACGACGGCGCGGGGTCCGATTACGACACCGACGCCGGCGCCGACGGCACGCAGCTCGACCTCCGGGCCGTCGCCACGGATGCCGCAGGCAACACCGCCTCCGCCACACGCTCGGTAACCATCGACCAGAATGCAGACCGCCCGGTTATCGAGCTCAGCAATATCGACGTTGACGGCACGAGCACCCTCAAGCTCTCGCGCACCATCTACGGATCGGTTCAGGACGATGACGGACCGGTCGGGAGCCTCGAGGTCAGCCTCGACGGCAGCAGCTGGACCGCCGTGACTGTCTCCGGCGGCTCCTGGAGCTACGACATTCCCGGCGGAGAGAGCGACGGAAACAAGAACCTTTACTTCCGCGTAGCCGACGGCGCGGCGGCACCGACCACCTTCGAGACAAACGGCGCGACCTCTCTCGACAGGCCGCGCATCCTCGTCGACGACACGCCGACGTATATGGAGACCGCGGTCGCCTTCAACCTGGACACCGTCACTCCGGAGATCGGCCCGAACATCATTGTCGACCGCAGCGAGGACGGGAGCTACGACTTCTCCGGTGACGAGGAGAATCTCACCACCAACCTGCCCTTCGGCGGCAGCACAGCCGACTTCGTGCTCCGGGTCCTTGCAACGGACGCCAACGGCATCGGCGACGTCTCGGTTGAGATTCCCGGGGCAACGGGCTCTCCCTTCACTGCAACGGCCAATGGGACAGACGGCAGCTATGAGGTCTTCGACACCGGCGTCATCGACCTCGGCTCCGGTATCGGAGACGGCAGCGTAGATGTGCGGGTAAGCGTAACCGACACCTCCGGGCTCACCTCCACGGCAACGCGGACAATCATCGTCGACAACACGGTTCCCGATATCAGCTACCTCTCGCCGCTCGAGACGAGCATTGTAAACGGCGACGTCGAAGTGCGCGGCACCGCAAGCGACGCCGGCAGCGGGCTCACCTCCGTCGAGTACGAGATCGGCCACAATGCCGACGGGACGGGCTGGCAGCCTGTCACGGGCAGCCTCTTCAGCTGGACCATCGAGCTCACCGGCAGCAATCGCATCGACCTCTACGCCGGACGGGCGGCAACGGTCAACCCGGCAACCGACGCGATCAACGTGGCCGACCACGGGTTCGCAGACGGCGACGAGGCCTACGTGAACTACAGCGGCGATGCGCCCACCGGCCTCGATCCCACGGCGACGTACTACGTCATAAACGCCTCCCAGGACAGCTTCGAGCTCTCCTCGAGCCCCGGCGGCACGCCGGTGGACATCACCGATGCCGGCACCGGCGTACGCGTGAGCAACGCAAGCCGCGACGCCGACAACGACGGCATCTGGGATCTCCCCATCGTCTTCCGCGTCACGGACGAGGCGACGAACCAGCGTGTCACCACCGACACCGAGTACGTGCTGCAGGTGGATCCCTCAGGCGACATCCCCGATGCGTCGGTGGTATACCCCGACCCCGACAGTACCCAGCGCACCCTCGGCGGCAGCATCCGCCTCTCCGGCACCGCAGTCGACGACGACGGGGTGGCCGGCGTCTACATGCAGATCGACGTCGACGGGGACGGGGATTACGACATAAACGATACCGCCGGCGGGACAGACTGGTACAACGGCGGCGATGGTCAACTCGTTGACGGAACGGTCAGCTGGAACAAGACCATCAACGAGAGCGGCGAGTTCAACCCCGTGGGCGGCGGCCCGGACCCGCGGCCCATCAACTTCCGCGTCCGCGCGCGGGACGTAAACGGACTCGACGGTCCGTGGACCGCCAGCCAGCTCATCGAGGTCGATGACGATGTGCCGCAGATTGGCTCCTCTCAGCCGCTGACCCTCGAGGAACAGTCCACCGGAGCGACCCTGCCCTACGTGGCCGACCGCTGGCTCAAGGGCACCTGGAATCTCATTGGCAGCATCGAGGACGAGTCGGGCATTGCCGATATCACAATCTCAGGCGATGTGACAGGCAGCCTCAGCGGGAATCCCTCCTGGTTCACCGAGGACGTCGACGGGAACTACACCTTCGATATTCCGGTGACAACCGGCGCATCCGGGGGGCGGCTGTCGTTTACGATCACCGCAATCGACGAGAGCACGCCGCAGCAGCAGACCTCCGCAGCGGTGAGCGTGCAGGCCGACAACCAGGCACCGACCTCCAACGCCTACACGGGCGAAACGCCCATCGTTCAGAGCAACCTCTCCTATACCCTGGAGTCGAGCATAAACGAGGACGGAAGCGGCTTTGGCCGGGTGGCCTTCTACTTCCTGCGGCCCAACGCCGACGGAAGCGCCCCGGATGAGCGCATCTACACACCCATGGCGGACGACGTCTCGACGCTCACCGCGAATCTTACAGAGATCGACGGGCTGTGGTTCAACGAGGGCACCGCGGGGAGCCGGCCCGACCAGTTCACCCTGATTGATGCGAACCTCATCGGCAACGACAACGTCCGGGTAGGCGGCCTCGTGCGAATCGGCGGGCTCAACCGCCGCATCGTGAGCTTCGACAGCGCCACCGGCGAGCTCTCCTGGGCCGAAGCCGTGGATACCGGCGTCACCACCTACGCCGTCGCTTACGCCATGGTGGTCGACAACGAGACCATCGAGACGCCGGTCTACTCCGGTGATACGCTGACCGGCATCACAAACGACGACGGCGACGGGATGGTGGAGAGCATCGAGCGCACCGGTGGCATCTACGAGTGGACCGCCTCCATCGACTCCAGGAACATCCCCGACGGCCCGATCGAGCTCCACTGGGTGAGCTTCGACGAGGCGGGGAACTTCGTAACGGACTCGGTCACAACGAGCATTGCCAACAACCGTCCGCTCCTTGCCGGAGTGACGCTGGGCACCGACCTCGACGGCAACGGCACGGTGGAGGCCGATGAGAAGGAACCGGCCTTCAGCGCCCTCGACCCCGAGGGGAACGAGCAGCAGACGGCGACGGTAGCCTCCGACGCCTTCGTGGCCAAGGGCCTCACATCCGCCGACATCGACGTGGTGGGCGGAAACGGCGCCCTGCAGTACGACCTGGCCGTCGGCGGCACCACCCTCCGCACCCTGCAGGCGCTGCGCGCCGATGAGCTTTCGGCCCTGCAGACCGTCGAGCTCTCCGAAGGCGACCTGGGCGCCGATACGTCGGGCACGCCGAAGAATCTGGTCTTCACCATCTGGGACAGCACCGAGGAATCCACGCCGGGCACCGACAGCCTCAGCGCCGAGCTTACCGCCCCGGTCCTCGTGGACATCGTCGATGAAGTACAGCCGAATGTGGTGGTAAGTCCCTTCTTCTGGAACAACGAGGGCGACAACAGCCTCTACGAGAACAGCCGCGAGAACGGCCACATCGAGATAACCGGCGTGGTAAACGGCACAGACCCCGATGTCTCCGGGCAGATCAGCATCCGCGGCACCGCCTACGATGATCAGCGGCTGACAAGCCTCTGGATGGCCATAGACGGCTTCGGCTTCACCGGCGCCGGCGCCACCAGTGCCGACTTCGACACCAACGAGGACGGCGTGACCGAGACCCTCGCGACAGCCTACAGCCGCATGGCTACCTTCTCCGGCGGCACCTGGACCGGCACCGACCAGTGGGCCGGCGAGGGCTGGAAGTTCACCGTCACCGCGAGCACCCTCGACCAGAGCGGTCACGAAGTCAGCTGGCAGCTCGACTGGGACAGCTCCCGCGTAAGCGGCGTGGCCGCCATAGACACCGTCATCCGCGCCCTGGCAGTCGACAAACGCAGCCTCACCGCCGGCGCAAACACTAACGCCTCGAGCGAGACCGAGGACGCAGTGCCCGGCGACGTCACCGCGAACAACCTGCCCGCGTATACGGTGGATGTGGTGCCGTATGTGACAGGACTCTCCACCGACCTCACGGGCGTCCGCGATCGCAATATCAGGGGAGCCACCGGCGCCTACTCCATCCAGTACAGCGATGATGCTGCGGACACGGTCACCATCAACGGCTTCAATCTCGACCCGATCCCAAACGGCGTTCGCGTCGGGCCCGATCCCGATGGCCTCACCGGCACCACGCTACAGGGCCAAACCCTCACGATCGAGTCCGTCGCAGCAGATAACAGCTCGGTCACGGTCAGGAAGAACGCGGGCGGCTCCGGATATGTGGCGCTCGTCGGAGGAAGTGCGGCGACGCCGATTCCAGCCCCTAATAACGTAAACGGCAATCTGGCCTACCACGCAGAGCCGAGCGCTACGCAGGAGAATCCGACGCTGAACGATGACCGTTATGTGAGCGTCTTCGACGTGTTCGATACCGGATTCCAGAACGCCTACTGGCACGAGATGCTGATGGATGGAGACTACCCCGTATTCGGCTACATCGACGACAGCGCCGCGAACGACCTGCAGTTCACACGTGGCGCCGTAACTGGAGAAAGCGGGCTCGGGGGTGCAGCAACGACCTCCGTCACCGGGCTCATTCGCGGCCTCGGATTCCAGTACTACGCACTTGCCCGTGACGACAGCGGGATCTATCACCAGTTGAGCTCGTCGACATTTAACTCGATGCAGCAGTACTACATCTACGGTGAGTACGCCACCGACTACCCGGGTAACTTCGGACCTGGATACCAGGACTTCGGCGGCGCAACGCAGGTCTACTGGGCCGGGTACACCGGCGACAGCGCGCAGTTCGATGACAATGATGCAATGGTCCTCGATGAGCTCGACTATGATCCGGGTCTCCTCGTTGGACGCTACAAGAACCCCAGGTTGATTGCGCGCGGTGACAGCACCGCAGCCGGCGACGCCGCCACGCTCTACATGAGCTTTTTCGATTCGAACACCGGACAGATTATCTTCCGTAATCTCCAGGTGGGTCAGGCTCCGAGCGGAGGTAGGGACACAAATCTCGATGACACCGGTGGTGCAAACATGAACGAGCTCGACGGCGTCACTTCCGGGGACTCAACACGACATGAGGTTACAGCCTCCGCCAGTCAGTACTTCGATATGGGAATCACCGACGGCGGTGTCGTAGTCATCGTCTACTACGATCAGTCGCAGAGTCGGCTCGAGCTGGTCTACTCTGCTACCACAGCCGGCGGCACTATCCCTGAGCCGATCGACGGCGCGGATCCGCAGCAGGC
>JAAAOH010000134.1 GCA_009908925.1 Spirochaetota bacterium
CGCCGGGGACGTGCGTATCGGCGCCCTTGTGCGCCTCTCGGAGACCGCCTACCGCGCGCCGGTTGTCGCGTTCGGAACACGGGGCGGTCGGACGAACGGCGAAATCTACGTGGCGGAAACCGACGGCTCATGGTATATTTCCGACATCCTCGTGGATCTCACGCGGATCGACGAGGATGGTGAGCGACCGATCTTCGAACCGGGGTCCGAGGGGCCCACACTTCTGAGCTTCTGAGGTAGGCACGGGCGCACATGTCTCGAGAGATTCGCCGCATCGAAAAAGAGTTCATTCTCAAGAATGCGATCGAGAAGCACCTCCCGATCGAGCTCCACTACGAGACGCACCGCTACGGCTACGTGCTGGTTTCGATGACCGAGGACGAGCTGGTGCTCCACCCTGCGGGAGAGTCGGGACTCAACGCGCAGCTGGATGATGAAGTGGTTGCATTCATGCGTTTTCGCGGACAGGTCATCACGTTCAAGACGAAGATTACGGACATGCGAAACGATGCCCTCGTGCTGCGGCAGCCCGAGGTGGTGTATCGTGACCTCAGCCGTGGTTTTGAGCGCATCCTCAGCCCGGAGGGGATCAGCGTCAGCTTCATGGTGGAAGGCACCCGGGTGGATCTCAGTTACCCCGCCTCGGAGAACTACGAGCCGGTGGAAGAGCCGTCCTTCGACCCGGGTTTCGACGCGACCCAGATCTCGGAGCTTCTGCGGACCTTCAGGGAGAAGGCCGGTGAGCATGCAAGTGACAACAAGATCGTCATGTTCCGCGAGCGCAAGCCGCAGACCTTCCAGGAGCGCGTTATCGCGCGCTCGGGTAAGATCCTGGTTCTCCCGTTCCCACAGTCCGATTTCCAGAGTCTTCCGCGGGATGTGCGCGATCGGGTTCTCACCCAGGAGGAGGCGATCGAGGTGGAGAAGCGCGCGGGCGGCGAGGTTTTCACTATGCTCGATACGATCAGCCAGATCGTGAAGAGCCTCAACGACAAGGAGATCTGGGAAGAGCTCTACTGTCCCGTGCTCTTTCAGGAATACGTCGTCGGCTATCTCTACATGATGAAGAGCGGGCGGGACGTCACCCGCTTCGACGCTCAGGCTGTGGAATTCGTGCTGCAGCTCAGCCGGATTCTCGCCTATTCACTGAAGGTCAACGGCTATTTCCGGGAGCAACCGGTGAAACAGGAGTACGACGAGTCCCAGCTCATCGACATAAGCGGCTCCGGCGTGCTGTTCAGTTATCCCGTTGACGGCCCCTCGATGAGCCTCTACGAGGACATCGACCTCGTTATATACCTCGACGACTCGGAGATCCCGGCGAGAGGTCGTATCATGCGCAAATACAAGGACTCCGGACGCATGTACTTCGGGGTTCAGTTCACCGACCTCGATACCAGAGGAATGGAGCGGCTTTTCGATCGTCTCTACGGGACGGAGTATCGCGGCGAAATCGACAGTATCGGCCTCGTCGACCACGCCGATCCGGAAGCCGAGCACTACGAGTAGCCCTCCGGTTAAGCGAGGCGACCCGGCCGGCCGATACTCTTAGCGGCGGACCATGTACTATCTGTTGCTCGAGATAGGGAGTTACCGACAACTCACCAGGTTGGAGCCCGAGCTCGTCTCGGACCTCGTTTCCCGTATCGCCGACCAGGCGTATCGTCACGGGGCCGTCGCCTCGAGTGAGGAGGGCGGGCTCTTTCTGTTTCGTTTTCCCGCTCTCGAGGATGATCGACACGGCCCCGTGCTCGACGCGGCCTTCGACACGCGCGGAATCCTCGCCGACCGTGCGGAGGAACTCGCCGGTTATTCGGTGGTAATCGACCTCGCCGACGGGGAGCGCGACACCGAAGTGGCCGAACGGCTGCGGGAGTTCGTGCTCTCCACGCCGATGGACGAGGTGATCTGGCTCTCCACCGGTGCTGCCGGTGCCCTCAATGCATTCGTCGATACGAGCCAGGAGGGAGGCTTCACGCGCGTGGTGGAGCGCCGTGACTCCGACCGCGAGCCCCTGGGCACCGCTGCCGAGTTCGTCCGTATGCCCGAGGCCGTCGAAGAGATGCGCGAGCGTATGTCACCCTGGATCAACGGCGAGCAGGAGCCGGGAATCCTGCTCGTCTACGGTGATGAGCTCCGGGGCATCAGAGAAAACGTTCACGCCGCCGTCGAGCCGTTGCAGAACCGCGCGACCGGCGCACTGTGGCCGGTAATCGTCGGGCTCGAGAACGACACCGACCCCTATCGCGCGCTCATCCGCGCGGCTCCGGTGGAGGATCTCGATCGCGCCGTAGACTACCTGACGGCCGGTGAGCGCGTCCTCTACGAAGACAAGCTCAGTCTTCTGCGCATTCTGAAGCAACGCCCCTTTGACGGAAGCTACCACCGACTCAGCACAGCCGCGGTGCAGTCGGCCTACACTCTCTATCTGACCGCATGCCTGCGCCGCCTGGTCTCAGAGCCGGCGGTCCCGGGCATGATCATTGAGGCGGCGCACCATATCCGCCGTGAGGCCATCACCATTCTGACCGGAGCCCTGAACGTTCTAGAGCCCACGCTTCGACCCATTGTGGTGCTGACTTCCAATCGGGACCTCCTGCCCGTGCAGTTACTCGGGCGGGAGGTATCGCGCTATGAGTTCCCGCGTCTCACCGCCGAGGAGTTCACCGACAGGGCGAGCGGGTACCTATCTGAGCCCGCGCGACGACGGCTGCGACTGGCCGCCGGTATGGCACGAACCGAGGGAAAGGCGCTTGCGGTCTACCATCACTTCTCGAACCTGCAGGAGGAGCGGGACTTCGAGTCGGCGGCACGACCACGCCCCGGCGCCGACGCCTACGCGGACGGCTACGAAGCGCTCGGCCGGCTGCCGCGCGACGAGGCTGAGCTTCTCTTCCTCGCCGGCGAGACGGAGGGGCTTCTCGACAGGCGCGGTCTGTTCCGCGTTCTCGGTGACCTCGGGGCGGAGCGGGTCCGCCTCTCGGAGATTAACGAAGACCTCCTGCGGCGCGGATTCCTGCGGGATGAGCGCACCTGTCTCCCGAGCTCTCCTGCCTTCGTCTCGGAGGCGGCGTCGGTGCTCGGAGAGCGCGCCGTCGACCTGCGCGGGGAGTTGGCCGACTGGGTGTGGCGGTCGCTCGGCACGAAAGCGGTTGTGCCGGACAGGGTTCTCGCGGGCATTCTCGAGCGGGCCGGGCGGCGGTTCGAGGCAGTAGAGGCGATGCGGATGACTCTCGGCCGGGAGCTCGACGCCGGAAACGTCGATCGCGCGGCCGAGCTTGAACGCGACGAGATACTCGAGAGTTCCACCGGCGAGCACGTCCAGCATCGGCGAATCATCGACGTGTACCGCTTCGTTGCGACGCTGCGGAGATTTCTGCTCCAGGAAGACCTCGACGAAGCCGAGCGCATGGTCTCCCGGCCACCCGACACCGGCGGGAGCCCGCAGCTCACCGGTGAGGTGGCACTTCAGGAAGGCCGGCTCATGCTGATGAGGGGGCGGCTTGCCGAAGCACTCCGTCTGGTCAAGCGCGCCGTTATGGCGTTTCAGGAGGCAGGGCAGGGAGATCTCTGGGCGCGGGCACAGCTCGAGTTCGGTCTCGTGCTCCTCGGTCGCGAGCACCTGTCCGAAGCCCGCGATTATTTCCTCCTGGTTCAGGGCGACAGCACGGTCGGCGATCACACGCTCTCCCGCGCAGAGCTGCTCGTTACGATTTGCCTCTTTCTCGAGGGGAAGTACACGCGCGTGCTCGAAGCGGTACAGCACCACCGGGAGATGATGGCTCCCCCGGGATTCAACCGGTGGCTGCTCTATGCCGGACTGCTCGAGGCGCGGGCACTGTTCGAGCTCGGGCGCTACGCCGACGCGGCGTCGGCGTTTCAAACGGGCATGGCGGTTGCGCGAGTCCTCGGCGAGCCACGCGCGTTCCGTGTCCTCCACCTGTGGGCTGCCCGATGCGAGGTCTATCTCGGCTCGACCGGCCACGCGAGGGCCATCTTCGATTCATACGAGCCGGACGCGGAGGTGCTCTTCTTTCGCGCCGAGGCGAGCTATCGGGACGAGCTCATGCAGCAGGCGCTCTCCACCCTCGAGGAGGCCCTCGAGTATGAATCGCACGCGACCCCGAATGGTGGCGAGGCGTTCAACTGGTCGGGCGGATTCGCGGCGGTGGATGATCTGGCGATCGGCCGCGAGGGGGGCGAGACTGTCCTCCGGAACCTCATTCGTGCCTTCCGTGCATACGTGATGGCCCACACCGGGCGCCTCGAGGCTGCGATGGCGGAGGCCCACAATCTGACACGTCGTCAGCAAATCTCGCCCATTGATCCCTACCGCAGCACCTACTTCTACTTCTACAGTGTAATCCTCTCCGGCTCCGGCCCCGACCGTCTCGATGATCCGTTGACCGTGCTCGGAAAGTCGGTGAAGCACCTGCGCGAGCGCACCGGCCGCATCGACCAGTACGGACAGAAGACGGATTTCCTGTACAGGAACTACTGGAACCGTCGGCTGATGGACGCGGCCAAAGGCCAGAACCTGCTGTAACGGTCCGGCCGTCGCACGCGTCGCAGTCTCTTGACACGCCGACCGCTGCTTGCTACTTTACCTTCAATCCAGCGCGGTGGCGTAGCTCAGTCGGTAGAGCAAGCGGCTCATATCCGCTAGGTCAGGGGTTCGAATCCCTTCGCCACTATTTCCCCGCACGCACGTGCGTGTCGACGCCGCGAGCGGCACAGCGATCCCTCATTGCCTCGAGGGTTGAAATCGGGTAGGGGCCGACCGACTCGTACGCCGGGTCGAGGGTCATGAGAGGCCGGTACTGGGCGAGCGTGTAGGTATCGCCCGGCGCGAGGCACTCGCAGATCTCATCCACATCTTCATCAAACACGATTCCCGGCACCACCGTAGTGCGAAACTCGTAATCCGCTCCGCTCGCGCGGATGATGCCCATCGACCGCTGCAGCCGATCGCCTGCGTCGGGCATGCCCACCCGATCGTAGTGCGCGGGGGAGGCTTTCAGGTCCATGGCGAAATAGTCGGCATCGAGCTCGGCGAGGCGCTCCGGCAGGGTGCCGTTTGTGTCGACCTTGACCTTGAGCCCGAGCTCGTGGATCTCGGACACGAGCTCGGGAAGATCGGTGTGCAGCGTCGGCTCGCCGCCGGTTATGCACACGCCGCCGAGCACGCAGCTTCGCTTGCGGAGATAGGCCATCACCTGCTCCCGGGTAAGGAAGTCGTCCGGCGCCGGGCCGGATACGAGCTCGGGGTTGTGGCAGTACGGACAGGAGAGGTTGCAGCCGCTGGTGAACAGCGTCGCAGCAACCTCCCCGGGATAGTCGAGCAGGGTCGACTTCAGGAGCCCGAGTGCGTGGAGGGCCACGGCGTCACTCCGCGAAGGCGAGGAACCTCTGAGCTTCCTTCGGCGCGTTTGCCCGGCCGACCTGCTCCCCGTTGCCGTCGAAGAAGACGACCGTCGGGGTTGCCAGGATCTGCATTTCCGCCGCCTTTGAAAAACCCTCGTCTGTGTCGACGTCGAAGTGATCACCGCCCACCGGCGCGGCGTCGAGAAGGCTGCGTACCGGCGGACAGTTCGGGCAGGTTGTGCGGAAGAAGTAGGCGTAGCTCGAGACGACCCGAGCCTCGCCGGCCGCCCTGTTCTGCGCCGCGACTTCCGGCTGCCCGGCGGCTGCAACGCTCCTGCGGGACTCGTACTGTTCGCCGGCGGCCGGGGCGAAGGTCCTGCGGTGCGTGTATTCTTCGCGCTTGCCCTTGTTCCAGTTGGTGAGGCTGCGGTAGTAGCCCACGATGCGGGTGTAGATCTCCGTCGGCGTGCCTTCCACGTTCGCGAGGCGGCTCTTCAGCGCCTGGATCTCCCTATCAATGCTCTCTACGTCTCGCGGTGTCTCTTCCATCATCTCTTTCCTCCCAGTCGCTCTCGCTCTGCTTCGAGCTCCATGATTTTCTGCTGCAATTCGCTGCGTTGTTCTTCCTCGCACTTCGGGCAGGTGTAGTGCTCGCCGGCGAGGTAGCCGTGTATCGGACACACCGAAAAGGTCGGTGAAATCGTGAAATAGGGCAGGTGGTAGTTCTCGGCGATGCCCTTTACCAGCTTGGCCGCCGCGCGCCAGTCCTCCGCCGCTTCGGAGAGAAATGCGTGGAAGACGGTTCCGCCGGTGTACCTGGTCTGGAGGTCGTCCTGCATGTCCAGCGCCTCGAACACGTCGTCGGTGAAATCGACCGGGAGCTGAGAGGAGTTCGTGTAGAACGGCTCCGTGTCTCCCGACGTCCGGATATCCGGATAGTGGTACCTGTCGTGCTTGGCCAGGCGGTATGAGGTGCTCTCCGCAGGCGTGGCCTCGAGGTTGAAGAGGTCACCGGTCTCCTCCTGATAGTCGGCAAGGCGATCTCTCATATGCTCGAGGACCTCCACGGCGAAGCCCCGGCCGTCGTCATCGACGAGGTCGACGCCCATGAAGTTCTGAAGCATCTCGTTCATGCCCACCAGTCCGATCGTCGAGAAGTGGTTATTGAGATGCCGGAGGTAGCGGGCGCTGTAGGGGAAGAGCCCGGCGTCGAGCAGCCGACTTATAACCTTGCGCTTGATGGTGAGGGACTTTGCCGCGAGATCCATGAGGTGATTCAGCCTGGTGAAGAAATCCTGCCGATCGGAGGCGAGATATCCGATGCGCGGCAGGTTGATGGTGACCACGCCGATGGAGCCGGTGAACTCATCGGAGCCGAAGAGGCCGCCGCCGCGCTTTCTCAGTTCGCGCTTGTCGAGCTGCAGGCGGCAGCACATCGACCGGACATCACCCGGATCGAGATCCGAGTTGATGAAGTTCTGGAAGTAGGGCGTGCCGTACTTCGCTGTCATTTCGAACAGGAGCTGAGCATTGGGCGAATCCCAGTTAAAGTCCTTCGTGATGTTGTAGGTCGGAATCGGATACTGGAACCCGCGCCCGTTCGCATCGCCCGCGATCATAAGCCGAATGAAGGCCTCGTTTATCATGTCCATCTCTGGCTGGCAGTCGGCGTAGGTGAAATCCTGCTCCTCGCCTGCCACCAGCGCCGGCTTGTCGGCGAGATCCGGCGGAACGTTCCAGTCCATGGTGATGTTGGTGAAGGGCGCCTGGCTTCCCCACCTCGAGGGAGTGTTCACCCCGAAGACGAAGCTCTGGAGCGCCTGCTTCACCTCCTCGAGACCGAGGCCGTCGACCTTGACGAAGGGGGCGAGGTAGGTGTCGACGCTGGAGAAGGCCTGGGCGCCGGCCCACTCGTTCTGCATGATGCCGAGAAAGTTCACCATCTGTTGTATCAGGGTATTCAGGTGCCTCGCCGGCTTGGAGGTGATCTTGTCGGGAACGCCCCCGAGGCCCTCCTCTATGAGTTGCCTCAGGCTCCAGCCCGCGCAGTAGCCGGAGAACATCGACAGGTCGTGGATGTGGAAGTCGGCGTTCTGATGGGCAGCCGCTACCTCCTCGGGATAGATGTTCTTCAGCCAGTAGTTGGCGGTGATCGTGCCGGAGTTATGCAGAATGAGTCCACCGAGGCTGAAGTTGACGTTGGCGTTCTCGTTGACGCGCCAGTCGGACTGGGAGAGATAGCCGTCCATCGTCGTGTTGATGTCGAGCATCAGCTTCTGCGTGTCGCGGATAGCCTCATGGCGGGCGCGGTAGATGATGTAGGCCTTCGCGACGCGTGCTTCGTTTGCCTCCACCAGCGCCGTTTCGACGAGATCCTGCATCTCCTCGATAGCCGGCGCGGAGTTGGGATGCCGCTTCTGCATGAAGGCGGCGAGCTTCTCCTCCACCGCCGCCACGACCGCCTTCACGCGTCCGCGTGACGCGTCCCCCATCAGCCCCTCCGCCTCGAAGGCCCGGGCAACGGCCGCCTCTATCTTCTCCCGGTCGTATCGTTCCACTCTCCCGTCACGTTTTACGACGTTTCGAACGGGATTGGGGTGCTCGTGGTGTTCTTCCAGGAACTGCTTCCAGTTCATTGTGGTGCTCATTGCCCTGTCTCCTCGGGGGCGTTCAAGCCGGAGAGCGTTTCGATCTCCTGGATGAACTCCTCGACGTTCTCGAAGTTGCGATAGACGCTGGCGAATCGCACGTAGGCAACCCGGTCGAGATGGTAGAGCTTGTCCAGCACCATCTTTCCGATTTCCGACGAGCTGATCTCGTGCGAAGTTCGCCCGATCATCATCACGTTCTCTTCGAGCTCATCGAGCATGTTCTCGATGTCCATCTGCGAGACCGGTCTCTTGCGCACCGCCTGCTGAATGCCCTTCTCGATCTTGCCCCGATCGAACGGCTCGCGCCGCCCGGTGCTCTTCTTGATCACCATGAGCGGCTTCTCCTCGATGCGTTCGTAGGAGGTGAATCGATACCCGCAGCTCAGGCACTCGCGACGCCGGCGAATGCTGCGCCCGTTTGCCAGTGAGCGCGATTCGATGACCTTGTCCTCGAGTTGCTTGCAGCGCGGACACTGCATGTGGTGCCCTCCCAGTATGGCTCCCGCCCCATTTAAGCGTGTACCATACACTATATCCAGTGTCGGCAGAGAACGCAAGAGTGATGACTCAGTTTTTCGACGCGGGGGCGCGCACCCGGTGGCGCCGCCGCGCTCCCGGGGCGCCGCCGCGCCCTTGCGGTATCTGCGAGCGTGTTGCAGGATAGCCCTATGCTCGACTACAGAACCCGCAGCGGCGGCGCGGAGACCGTGGTGATCCTCCACGGCTTCGGCGCCGACTCCTCCGACCTCTATCCCCTCGCCGCCGAAATGGACGCTGCCGGCCGCTACACGTGGCATTTCCCCCAGGCCCCCTACCGCATCAGCTACGGCGGCGCGGCCTTCGGCAGCGCGTGGTTTCCCCGAAACGACACCGAGATCGCCGGCGCCCTCGAGGGGAGCTACTTCAACCGGCTCGAGAGCATGGACCCCGAGGGGCTTCGCCAGGCCGGCGCGGAGGTGCTCGAGCTCGTCGATTCTCTCGGGGTGGACTTCGAGTCCGTCGTGCTCGGCGGGTTCAGCCAGGGGGCGATGGTGGCGGTGGAGGCAAGCGTGCAGGCCGGCCGTCGTCCCGCGGACCTGCTTCTTTTCTCGGGGGCGGTCATCGCGTCCGAGCGGTGGCGGGCGGCGCTTTCGGGATCACCACAGTTCGAGTTCTTTCAGTCCCACGGCACCGCGGACCCCATTCTTCCCTTCGAGGGTGCGCGACGGCTGCTGACCATCCTCGAGGATGCGGACGGGGAGGGCGAGTTCATGCAGTTCGACGGTGGGCACGGTATCCCGCCGGAGATCATGGACCGGGCAGGAGCGCGACTGCAGAAGCGCCCGCAATGAGGGCGACCACCAGCACGACGGCAACGGCGTCCCCGCGTCCCGCCGCGAAGGCCGGAGGCGTTCTGTCGTCGGAGTAGCCGCGGGCGATGAGGGCATCGGTGGTCTGCTCCGCCTCGAGGACCGTCTCGCGGATGAGGGATACCGCAAGGATACGGATACCGCGAAGCGGTGCGCGTCGAAGCCGGATTCCGCGCACCGCCATCGCCTCGGAGAGCCTGCGGTAGAGATCACCGAGGACCACGATGTGCCTCAGCGCAAGGCCGGCCATGAGGGCCACGCGGCCCGCGTTTACCCCGGGGATCGGGCGAAGCAACCAGTGAAACACATCCGCTACGCGGCCCGCCGGTGTCGTCTGCAGGATGAGCTCCGCGGCGAGGACGACGAGGAGGAAACCGGCGGCAATCCGGGCGCCGTCGAGGGCACCGGCTGAGGTGAAGCGGCCGTCTGTGAAGCTGTGAGTGGCGACCACCGCGAGGGCGAGAAGGAGAAAAAGGCGCGCGGCGAAGAGGGCCTGCAGCGGGCGGGCGCGGGCGGCGGCGTAGGCGCCGAGGAGGCCGGCTGCGAGCAGCGCCCGCGCGCTCCAGGGGATGAGGGCGACGGCCGCGATGGAGAAGGCGGCCAGGGCGAGGAGCTTGACCCGCGGGTCGAGGGCGTGGACCGGTGTTTCGCGATGCGCGTAGGCAAACCCGGTCATCGCAGCCATGTCATCTCCCCGATCGTTCCGCGCGGCAGGCGCAGCCCGCAGGCCGGGGCATCAGCGAGCACGTCCGCCGGTGGGCCGTCTGCGTGGACTCTTCCGTGATCGAGCAGGACGAGGCGGTCGGCGTGCGCGGCGAGCTTTCCGAGATCATGGGTGATCACCGCGATGCCGCAGCCCTCGGCGTAGAGGTCGAGAAGGACCGAGAGAACGCTCTTCACGCCCTCGAAGTCGAGGCTCGAGAACGGCTCATCGAGGATGAGCAGGCTCGGTCGCATGGCAAGCATCGCCGCAATGGAGAGACGGCGCTGTTCGCCCCCTGATAGCGTGAAGGGGTCCCGTAGGTGCATCCCGGTGAGGCCTGTCCGCTCGAGCGCTTCCCCCACACGCTCGTCGATAGCGGCGTGGGAGAGACCGGCGCTTCGGGGGCCCATCGCCACATCATCGGAGACGGTCTGGCCGAGCACCTGGCTGCGGGTGTCCTGGAACACCAGTGCCGGCCGGCCGCCCTCGCTGTGGACGGTGCCTTCCCCGGGTGTAATGATTCCCGCGAGGCACCGCGCGAGAAGCGTCTTGCCCGCGCCGTTCCGCCCGGCGAGGATGCAAAGCTCTCCCGCCGCGAGCGAGAGATCGACGCGGTCGAGGAGCGTGCTGCCGTCTGCGGCGCGCACCGTAACCCCCGCGGCCGTGACCCTGCTCACCGGCCGGTCCACCCCGTCCCGCCAACCCGCGCACGAAGCAGCGGCCGCGCAACTCGTGCGACCACGACCGCCGCCGCGATCTTCAGCGCATCTCCGGGCAGAAAGGGCAGGATGCCCGCGCCAATCGCGGCGCCCGGGGACAGGTCCATGACGTGGGCGAGCCAGGGCGTTCCGAGCGCGTAGACGACCGCAGTCGCCGCGACCGCAGCAGCCGTGTCCCGGAGAGCCCCGCTCCGCGCCCGGGCGCCGGCGTCCCGCCCGTCGCGGACGCCGGCCGGCCCGGCAATGAGCGCACAGATCGCCACCGCGGGCAAAAACCCGACGAGGTACCCGCCGGTCGGTCCGACGAAGTGCGCGAGACCGCCGCGGGCTGCCGAGAACACCGGAAGCCCCACCGCACCGAGTCCGAGGTAGAGCGCAACTGATGCGGCGGCCCACCGCATCGGCAGCAGCAGCCCGGCGAGCAGCACGAAGAAGTTCTGCAGAACGATCGGCACCGGACTCACCGGCAGGGGCACCGCGATGTAAGCGCCCACGGTAATGAGGCCGGCAAAGAGAGCTGCGTATATGGACTGCGCAAGAGCGGGTCGTTGTTCGCCCGGCATATGATCCTCCATGAGTGGCTCATTTTACCTGCAGCCCGACTTTGCGAAAGGGGGCGGCGCGGCAGGTGGCGGGCGCGCCCCCCGGGGGCGTGCCGGGCCGAGCCGTCTGCAGGTTTGCCGCAGTGACACCGATTAAGTATTCTCACATCAAAGGTACGAAAGAAAACAAGGAGCTCTACTGTGCGAGTCGGAAAGGTAATGCGGACGGCACTGACCGTGCTGCTGCTCTTTTTTGCGCTTACCTCCGTCGGTGCCCGGGACCTCGCCCGTCTGCCGGGGTGGATCGCCGGCGGCAATATCGCTGCACCGCCGGTGTCGGCGGAGGCCGCCATTCTCATCGACTATGAGACGGGCACGGTACTTTACGAGAAGCAGGCGGACGCCGTCATACCCCCGGCCTCACTCACCAAGATCATGACGATCCACCTGGTGCTGGAGCTTGCGCGGGATGGGGTAATCTCTCTCGATCACACCTTCGAGGTGCCGCGGGCCGCGTGGGCAAGAAACATGCCGCCGGGCTCTTCGCTGATGTTTCTTGGCCCGGGCCAGCGTGTGAGCTACGCCGAGCTCCTCGAGGGGCTCGCGGTGGCATCCGGAAACGACGCTGCGGTCGCCGTGTCGCTCCAACTCGCGGGATCAGTGCCCGCCTTCGTCGAGATGATGAACAGCGAGTCGCTACGTCTCGGTTACGAGGTCATGCGCTTCAGCGACCCCGCCGGTCTCTCGCCGAGCAATAGAATCACTGCGCGGGAGTACGCAGATTTTGTCCGCCGTCACATAACCCGCTGGCCCGAAGCGCTCGAGGATATCTACTCCAAACGCACGATCCTCTATCCAACCGAAGCCAACTTCGACTCCGTTATGATCGGGGGCTCGGTGCGGCAGGAGAACCGCAACACCCTTCTCTTCGATTACGAGGGGGTCGACGGGCTGAAGACGGGCTATATCGACGCCTCGGGCTATAACCTCGCAGTTACCGCCGAGCGTGACGGGCGGCGACTCATTGCCGTCGTACTTGGCGTGCGGGCGGCAAGCGTGGCCGAAGGTGCGCGCCGACGGGCGGTCGACGCAGCCGTGCTTCTCGATTACGGCTTCGATGAGTTCCGGCGGCTCGAACCGGCCGTGCCGCAGCAGGCGCCAATTCGAGTCTGGAACGGCAGGAGCGATGAGGTTGGGGTGGCCCCCGACAGGACGCCCGCCGCGGTCCTCGTGCCGCGAGGACGCGAGGAGGACGTTACGGTGTCCGTGAATACCGCGGGAGAGCTTACCGCACCGGTTGAGCCCGGGCAGCCAGTGGGAGCCGTGTCATACCGACTCGGGGACGAAGAGCTCATCCGTGTGGAGCTCGTCGCCGACACCGGCGTGGAACGCGCGGGATTCTTCAAGCGGTTGTGGCACACGATCGTACGCTTCGCGCAACGGTTCCTGGCCTGATCTCAGGAAACGCCGGTGAGTGCCTTTATGTACTGCAGCCGCTCGTAGGCCTCGGGGCTGCCGCTCTGAGACTGGTTGAGCATGCCGCGGAAATCATCGATGGTTTCGTATCCGCCCTCGGTCATCCAGCGCTCGATATCGCTTCGGATGGTGGCGATGCGGTCAATGCCGTTTTTGTAGAGGGTCGAGCAGACCTGCACTGTCTTCGCCCCGGCGAGGAGCAGCTTGACGGCCTCGGTGCCGGTGTGTACGCCCGTGGAAGCCGAGAGATCGCAGCCGACCTCCGGATGTAGAATCGATATCCACCGCAGCGGAAGGTATACCTCCTGCGGCGTGCTGAACATGTAACCCGGCGCGAGCTTCTTCGTCTGGATGTTGATATCGAGCTGATAGAACCGGTTGAAGAGGACGAGAGCCTGCACGCCCGCTTTTCGCAGCGCGGTCGTGAAATGCGGAAGCGCCGTGAAGAATGGCCCGATCTTCGCCGCGAGGGGAACGGAGGTCTGCCGGCGCACCTTGTCCACGATGTTGACGTACCGGCGTTCCACCTGGTCCGCATTCTCCTCGAAGCGACGCGGCATGATGGACATATTCAGCTCGATGGCGTCGGCGCCGGCCTGTTCGAGTTGCCTGGCGTAGTTCCCCCACCACTTGGTCGTGCGTGAGTTGAGGCTGGCGATGATGGGCACATCGGTCTTTTTCTTGGCCTGTTCGACGAGCGCGAGGTAATCGTCGGGACCGAGGTGCTTTCCCATCTGGCGGATGTAGTCATCAGCCTCGGGGTGCATCGACACCTCCGTCGCCTCCTGCTCCTGCTCGGCTTCGGACTCGATCTGCTCCTCGAAGAGCGATTTCAGGACGATCGCGCCGGCGCCGGCGTCGGCGCAGCGCAACACACCTTCGACATTTCGGGTTATTCCACTACTCGAAACGACGACGGGGTTCTTTAGTTCGAGCCCGAGATACGACGTCGTGAGGTCTGCCATGGGGAGATCCTTTCACAAGAACAATGTTGAGAATTATGATTTACTCAGGTAGTATATCCGACGGTGCGCTATTCAGCAAGTTGCGGAGTACACGTCAATGGCAGATAAACACGATCTTGTGATAGTGGGCGGCGGAATCGCCGCGGTTTCCGCCGCCGAGGCGTTTCGCGAGCGAGACGAGAACGGTTCGATACTCATATTGAGTGAGGAGGACCGGGCTCCGTACCGGCGAACGAAGCTCTCCAAACGAATTGTTGACGGCTTCGAGACCGACGAGCTCGCTATCTATCCCGCCGAGTGGTACGAGGAGCGGAGAATCGAGCTGGAAACGAATCGAAAGATCGTCGCCGTTGATCCTGATGCCCACGAGCTCGAAGACGCGGACGGCAAACGTTACGCCTACGGGAAACTCGTTCTGGCTACCGGCGGCGCTCCCGTGTTTCCGGGGACGATTCCGGCCGGGGAGACCGGCTCTTTCTTCGTGCTCCACAGCGCCCGCGACGCCGAGCGTATCATGAAGGCCGCCCGCAAGGCGAAGAAGGTGCTCATCTCCGGGATGGGAGTTCTGAGTGTCGAAATCGCGTGGGAGCTGCACCGTCTGGGAAAGAAGATTACGCTCGTCGGGGCGACGCCTCAGCTCATGCCGCGGCAGCTTAATCTGCGCGCGGCGGAGATGCTGGAGTCACTGCTCGCCGATGCCGGTGTTCGTCTGCATTTTCAGGAGGAGATTCTCTCCTTCGAGCGTCGGAAGAAGGGCGGCTACAATGTTTCGATGATCCGAAACTCCGGGAGCTTCGACCTCATCATCCTCGCCGTGGGACTCCGGCCGCGAAAGGAGCTGGCAGCGGACGCGGGCCTCGCCACTGCAACCGGTATTCGCGTGAATCGCAGCCTTCGCACGAGCAACCCCGACATCTTCGCCGCCGGCGATGCCGCCGAGCACGAAGGTGGCCACATGACCTGGCTCTGGCATTCAGCGGAGTACCAGGGACGCATTGCCGGCACCAACGCGGCCGGTGGAGAGGAAGAGTACGATTTCCGCCCGTTCAGATTCCGCGCCGAGGTTTTCGGCAGCTACTTCTTCTCGGTGAACAAGCCACGGGCCCTCGATATGGCCGAGATGGAGGAGTTCGAGTTCGAGAACGGATCCAGGTATCGGGCCTTCTACTTCAGCGACGATATTCTGGCGGGCATCGTCATGGCCAACGACCCCGATAACGCCAAGCTCTACGAGCAGGCGGTGCAGGAGCGCTGGAGTCTCGACCGCGCGGAGACCGATCTCTTCTGACAGTCGAACTACCATCAGTTTTTTCAGGAGGTATATCATGATGCCGAAACGCACAGCGATGCCGACGCGCGTTTTCTTCATATTGGTCGTTTTTCTCGCAGCCGCCGGAATGGTCGGGGCGACCGGCCAGGGCGAAGTTCCCCTGTCCGAGGAAGGCCCCGAGCCACTCGATGTCAGCGTCGAGGTCCTGAAAGGCCCGACGGGAATGGGGATGATTCGCCTCATGGACGAGGAGCCGTCCTTCGGAGAAAGCGTGAGCGTCGAATATGCGGTGAGCGGCGCTCCCGACGTCCTGGTTTCCAAAGTGCTTTCCGGCGAGGTCGACATAGCCGCCCTCCCGAGCAACGTGGCAGCCAAGCTCTACAACAGCGGAGTGCCGTATCAGCTTGCCGCGGTCAACACCCTCGGGGTGCTCTATCTCGTCTCCAATGGTCCCGAGGTTGACTCTTTCTCCGAGCTCGCCGGCACCCCCATCGACACCTCCGCGCGCGGGGCAAACCCCGATATCATCCTGCGGCACCTGTTGAGCGAGCACGGCATCGATCCCGAAGACGATGTGGAGCTTCGCTACTACAACCACACCGAGCTTGCGCAGCTCGTCATCGCCGGAAGATCGGATCTCGCCGTGCTGCCCGAGCCCTTCGTTACGAGGGTTGTAAACGCCTCCGAGACCGCGCGCGTGGAGATAGATCTCCAGGAAGCGTGGCGTGATCTCAAGGGCGAGGACGCCTTCATCGCCATGGGCGTGCTCGTGGTGAAGGATTCTCTCGTGGCAGAGCGTCCCGGCTTCGTGGCGGAGTTTCTCGAGCGGTACGAGGCCTCGATCGACTGGGTGAACGCGAATCCACGCGCCGCCGGCCGACTCATCGAGGAGAACGAGCTCGGGTTTACCGCCGCCTCGGCAACCGAGGCTATCCCGCGGGCAAACATCCGCTATATCGGGGCGGCGGAGGCGCGGCAGCGCCTGGAGGAGTACTTCTCGATCCTCCGCGACTTCGACCCGGCGTCCATCGGCGGCGCATTGCCCGACGACGGGTTCTATCTCGACCTCTGACATCGACTCGATCTCGGGACCGTTTGCTTGCAGACGGAAAGCTTAGTATTCTGGTCATAGAAGCGGCAGCGCTTCGAAATCCTACTGTGACGAGGAGGCACTATGCCTTTCCATACGCCGGATCTTCCATATAGTTACGACGCGCTCGCTCCGTATATCGACGAGGAGACGATGCGTCTGCACCACGACAAGCATCACGTGGGCTACACCACCAAGTTGAACGCAGCCGTCGAAGGGACAGAATACGAGTCGTGGAGTATCGAGAATCTGCTGAAGGGACTGGAATCGCTTCCCGAGGACTTGCGTACACCGGTGCGTAACCATGGCGGCGGCCACTACAACCACGGACTGTTCTGGGGGATGATGGCCCCTGAGGCGGGTGGTGAGCCCTCCGGCGCCGTTGGAACCGCCCTTCGTGAGACTTTCGGAGGTTTCGAGGAGTTCAAGGCCGCCTTCAAGACAACCGCCACCGGACGCTTCGGAAGCGGCTGGGCCTGGCTGGTCGTGAATGGGCCGGGGAGGCTCCAGCTCGTGAGCACGCCGAATCAGGATAATCCCATAACGGAGGGGCTGACTCCGGTTCTCGGGATCGACGTATGGGAGCATGCCTACTATCTCACGTACCGCAATCGACGGGCGGAATACGTGGACAACTTCTTCAACGTCGTCAACTGGGACACCGTCGCGCACCTCTACGAGCGCGCGCGTTGACCTCCATCCGAGCGCCGCAGTAAGCTTTGAATCAGGGACCGTCGCGGGCGAAGGGTCCACGGCGGTCCGAGGAGCACAGATACATGTCTTCCACATATACCAGTAGTGCCGTCGAGCAGACCTCGGTGGCTCTCGATACAGAGCGTATTCGCAGGGACTTCCCCATTCTGTCTCGCACCATGAGGGGAAAGCCCTTCGTGTATCTCGACAACAGTGCGACCTCGCTCAAGCCTCAATCGGTCATCGACACCGAGGTCTCCTACTACACCGAGATGAGCTCCAACATTCACCGCGGGGTGTATGAGTTCTCCGAGCGCGCGAGCATGCTCTACGACGAGGCGCGTGAGCGCGCCGCACGCTTCATACACGCGCCGCAGGACTCTCACGTCATCTTTACCCGTGGTACAACCGAGGCGATCAACACCGTGGCATACGGCTGGGGGCTCAAGCACCTCGGGCCGGGAGACGAGGTCGTGGTGAGCGAGATCGAGCATCACGCGAACTTCGTGCCCTGGCAGACCATTTGCGAGCGAACCGGCGCCACGCTCAAGTTCATACCCGCCGACCCGGCGAACGGACGGCTGCGCCTCGATAGTCTCGAGACCCTCATCACCGCGAAGACGCGACTGGTGGCAATTACGGCCATGTCCAACGTTACGGGCTTCATGCCGCCGCTCGACCGGATCCTCTCGCGGGCCAAAGAGGTGGGGGCGGTCACGCTGGTGGACGGCGCACAGCTCGTGTCGCATCAGCCGGTGGATGTCGCCGCTCTCGGCGCCGATTTTCTCGCCTTCTCGGGGCACAAGATGCTGGGGCCCACCGGGGTTGGTGTGCTCTGGGGCCGCGCAGAGGTCCTCGAGGACATGGATCCCTTCCTCCTCGGCGGTGACATGATCGTGAAGGTGCGGAAAGAGCGCACTACCTTCAAGGATCTGCCCGAGCGCTTCGAGGCCGGCACGCCCAACATCGCAGGGGTCATCGGCTTCGCGGCCGCTATCGACTACCTCGAGTCGGTCGGAATGGAGGCGATTCACCGCCACGAGCAGAAGCTCCTCGCCCATGCCATGGAGCGTGCCGCGGAGTTCGATGATCTCACCGTGTACGGTCCGGCCGACGTATCGGTCCGCGGGGGTGTGTTCTCCTTCAATCTCGGCGACGTTCATCCCCACGACACCGGCGCCATCCTCGACCAGGAGGGCATTGCGGTGCGCACGGGGTTCCACTGCGCGCAGCCCCTCATGCAGGTCTTCGGCGTGCCCGGCACCACACGGGCGTCGTTCTATCTCTACAACACCGTCGCCGAGGTCGACCGCCTGTTTGAGGGCATCGAGCGGGTGAGGAATGTATTCGGATGAGCATCGAAGACGATATCTACAAGGAAATCATCCTCGAGAACTACAAATCGACGCGGAACAAGCGGGAAGTGGATGCCGAGACGCACCACGCCGAGGGGGCGAACCCGTCCTGCGGAGACGACATGGAGCTCCACGTGCGCGCCGAAAACGGCCGCATCGCCGACATCGCCTACCAGGGCATGGGCTGCTCCATCTGCTGCGCATCGGCGAACCTGCTGTGCGACGCGGTGCGCGGGAAGTCGGTCGGGGAAGCCCAGGCGATCGTCTCGCAGTACCGCTCTATGTTGCTCGAGGACGCCGAGCCGGAGTTTCCCGATGAAGCCGGCGATCTCGAGGCCATGCAGGGGGTAAAGAAGTACCCCGTGCGGATCAAGTGCGCCATGCTTGCCTGGAATACCCTCGAGAGCATCATGCGCGACATCGGCGCGGATTGACACGGCCGGCACGCGCCGGTAGGCTTTCTGCCGCACAACCGAAATCTGGAGGCCGCATGTACAAGATCGTACTCGTACGACACGGAGAGAGTGAGTGGAACAAGTCGAACCTGTTCACCGGATGGACCGACGTGGATCTGTCGGAGAAGGGCATCGCCGAAGCCGAGGAGGCCGGCCGTCTTCTGTCCGAAGAGGGGTACGAGTTCGATCTCGCCTTCACCTCGGTGCTGACTCGCGCCATCCGAACGCTGGATATCGTACTCCACAAGATGGGGCTGTCGTGGATCCCGGTTGAAAAGCACTGGAGGCTGAACGAGCGCCACTACGGCTCTCTTCAGGGCTACAACAAGGCTCAGATGGCCGAGAAAGAGGGCGAGGAGAAGGTTCATCAGTGGCGCCGCAGCTACGACGTCCCGCCGCCTCCCCTGACCGAGGACGATGATCGCTTCCCCGGGAAGGACCG
Source organism: Spirochaetota bacterium (assembly GCA_009908925.1). Lineage (GTDB taxonomy): Bacteria > Spirochaetota > Spirochaetia > DSM-27196 > PWMO01 > JAAAOH01. The sequence goes on from JAAAOH010000134.1 coordinate 19,075, forward strand.
CCGGTACTTCGACGTGCCCAGGTCCGATCTGCCGCGCACCGAGTCCCTCAAGGACACCGTGGCGCGCTTTCTGCCCTACTGGCGTGTCGCGATTGCGCCGGCCATCGTGTCGGGCAAGCGAATCGTCATCGCCGCCCACGGCAACAGCCTCCGGGCGCTGGTGAAGTATCTCGACGATATGTCCGATGAGGCGATCACCAAGCTCAACATCCCCACCGGAATTCCGCTGGTCTATGAGCTCGACGAGAACCTGACGCCGACAAAGCACTACTACCTCGGTGACGCCGAAGCCGCCGAGAAGGCCGCCCAGGCTGTGGCGAATCAGGCAAAGAAGTAGGCGATCGAGCCTTCTCTCATGACGTCATCACAGGCGGAAACACCTCGAGCCGTTCTTCTTCTCTCATGTCCCGACGCGCGGGGCATCGTGGCCGAGGTGTCGCACTTCATCTACACCTACAACGGCAACATCATTCACTCGAGCCAGCACGACGACGAGCAGTCGAGTACCTTCTTCATGCGCATCGAGTGGGACATTTCCGACTTCACCCTGCCGGCGGAGAAGATCAGGGCCGCGTTCGAGCCGATCGCGATCAAGTTCGAGATGAGCTATACCCTCGAGTTCTCGGATCAGGTGCCGCGGCTCGCGGTGTTCGTCTCGAGGCAGGATCACTGCCTGTTCGACCTGTTGCTTCGCAACAAGGAAGGCGAGATCGGCGGTGAGATCGCGCTCATCGTCAGCAACCACCGCGACCACGAGAATGTGGCCGAGTGGTTCGGTATCCCCTTTTATCACTTCCCGGTCACGAAGGAGACCAAGCCGGAGGTTGAGCGCGAGCAGATCGACCTTCTCAGGCGCGAGAGCATCGACCTCGTCGTCCTTGCACGCTACATGCAGATTCTCAGCGGCCAGTTCGTCGAGGCGTTCCCCAAACGTATCATCAACATCCATCATAGCTTCCTGCCGGCCTTCGTGGGCGCGAAACCCTATCACCAGGCATTCGAGCGGGGGGTGAAGATTATCGGAGCCACGAGTCACTACGTGACCGAAAATCTCGACCAGGGTCCCATTATCGAACAGGATGTCACGCGGGTGAGCCACCGGGATTCGGTGGAGGACATGGTGCAGAAGGGCAAGAACCTCGAAAAGGTGGTGCTCGCCCGGGCGGTGAGGCTCCACGTCGAGCACCGGGTGCTCGCCTACCGCAACAAGACGGTCGTGTTCGAGTAGCGATCGGGTTCGAATGGAGAGACGCGATGTACGAGGTGGAGCTCAAAGCCTGGGTAGACGATGCCACCGAACTGCAGAGGCGCCTCGATGCGACGTGCTCATATCGGCGTGACTTCGACAAGCGCGACCGCTACTTCTCCGCACCCGCCTGTGCCGCGGACCGGGAGTGGAGCCCGCAGCGATTTCGCCTGCGCCGCGACGGGGAAGAGCTCGTGTGCACCTACAAGCAGAAGGCCGTCGATCAGTCGGTGGAGATGAACCTCGAGCGGGAGTTCGAGGTCTCGGACGAAGATGCGTTTCTCGGCCTGGTGCGGCGCCTCGGTTGCACACCGCTCGTGGACAAGCACAAGCAGGGGCGGCAGTACGACTACAACGGCCTGACCGTGGAGCTCTCGGTCGTACACGGGCTCGGCACTTTCCTCGAGATCGAGCGCCTCCTCGGGGACGACTCCTCGGAGGCTGACCGTGCCGCGGCGGGCGAAGAGGTGCGCGCCGCCCTCGAGACGTTCGGGGTGTCCGCCGAACGGGTGGAGGAGCGGCCCTACACGCAGATGCTTCTCGACGGAGTGGGCGGACGATGACGCGCTACGGTGAGCTCTCGGGCGCCCGTGGGCTTCTCTTCGATATCGACGGTACCCTCTACGACCACCCCGCCTACCTGGCATCGCACAAACAATCACTCACCGAACGCCTGGCAATGGAGCTCGGCCGAAGCTATGACGAGGTGCGCCACGAGGTGCGCGACGTGCAGGACCGGCTCGCCGCCGAGCGCGGGCGACGCCCGTCGCTGGCCAACACCTTTCTCGAGTTCGGCGTGAGCATGGAGCAGAACGTGGCCTGGCGAAGCAGGTTGCTCAAGCCCGAGCGCTACCTCGGCCGCGACCCGCGGCTTGCCGAGGCGCTCTCTATGCTGAAGGCGCGGTTTGCGCTTGCGGCCCTCACCAACAACCCCGCCGATATCGCGCGCCGCACTCTCGACATACTCGGCGTCGGCTCGTTCTTCCCGACGATCGTGGCCCTCGACGACACGCTTGTCTCCAAGCCCGAACTCGAGCCGTTTCGTGCCGGCCTTTCCTCGTTGGGGCTCGCGGCCGGGGAGGTGATTATGATCGGAGACCGTTACGACGTCGACATTGCGCCGGCGCTGGAGCTCGGGATGAGCGGAGTGCTTGTCGACGGGGTCGAAGACGTGTATGCTCTGCCGGAAATTCTCGGAGAAACAGGGTAGCCGCATGCGCGCATATCTCGCCATTGCAGAACGGGTCGCCCGGATTCTGCGGTACTCCCACACCGTGCCCGGCCGCAAGCTCACCGCGGATATCATTATCAACGTGCGTGCCGGCGCGCTTGCCCACCGGGGCCGGTTCAAGCGGGTGCGCCGCATTTTTGCGGAGTTCACCGCCGGCATCGAGGGTGCACAACGAGACGGTGAGGCCCTGGTGGTGCACTATCACTTCACGCAGTACCACGGCCACGCCCGCGAGATCGCACGGCGTATTCTGCTTGCAAACGTCGACCTCGATCGCCAGCGTGTAATCGTCAGCCTCGGTGGTGACGGCACCCACGGTGAGATCCTGAGCGTTCTGTCGAGCGCCGCCCCTTCGGTTCAGGCGCGCACCACCGTATTCCGTCTGCCGCTCGGAAGCGGCAACGACGGCGCAGATTCGCCGGATCTCGCAACGGCGCTGCGCGTGATGCTCTCCGGTCGGACGGTGAGCGGGATTCCTTCGGTCCGGGTGGAAACAGCGCGCGGCCGCAGTTTCCACGCGTTCAACATCGTCTCAGTGGGGATCGATGCCTTCGTGACCGACGTTTCCGCCCGACTGAAGCGACTGCTCCCGGGAAACATCTACCGCATCGCGGCGGCGACCTCTGCTGCGCTATACCAGGTGCTTCTGCACCCGCGGGAGATGACCGCCGAATTCGGACGGGCCGACGGCGCCCCCGTGCCCCGCGCGGGACGCTTCGTGCTGCTGGCCGTGGGGCCCTCGGGGCACCGGACCTACGGAAACGGAATGCGCATTCTGCCCGGAGACGACAATGTCTGCCTGGTGCATCGGCTCACAACGGTGCAGATCATGACACTCAAAAGCAGCATGTACCGCGGCGAGCATGTGGACCTGCCGGTGGTGGAGACCTTCGATTCCGCCGACATAACCCTTCGCTACGACGGGCGCCTTCCGCTCCAGGCAGACGGTGAGCCGGTGTGGCTCGAGGCCGAAGACTTTCCGCTTCGCATGTCTCGCGGGTGGAGTGAGCTCAAGGCTCCGGATGTGGAGTTATCGCTCGGGCGTGCAGCGGTCCCGGCGGCCGCCGCTCAGGCGAAATCGTAGAACACCCACTGCTTCACGAACTGCATCCCGTGGCGTTTCGCCTCGTCGGCGTGGTCGCGCCAGGAGTCGGGATAGTGCATGAGGTAGATGTGGTCCCGGATATGGCGCGGCAGCCCGTTTATCTCCTTGAGGCTCGCGTGGATGCCGCCGGTGAAAAACTGAACGTCATGAAAGATTACCTCAGGTGAGAAGAGCTCTTCCATGGTCGTGATCAGCTCCTCGTCGTACTGGGTGTCGCCGGTGAACATGACCCGGTCGTCGATGACCAGTCCGACGCTGTAGAATGCATCGTCCCAGGAACGGGCCTGCTCGGGGAAATGGCGCGTGCGGAAGGTCTTGAGGTTGATGCCGCCGATCTGCACCTCGGTTCCGCGACGCGGGAGGTCCGGACGCTCGGTGGGCCGATGGACCACCCAGAAGTCCTCGAAGCCGAGTCCCTCGCCCTCGTGGCGCTCGTTCTCTTCCGAGCCGCCGCGAAGCGATCGCTCCCACAGGATCGTCTGGTATTCCTCGGGGATGTAGATGTGGGGCCTGGTGCGCGTCACGTAGCGGTTTACCAGCATCACCTCTTCGAGTCCCCCGACATGATCGGCATGGGAGTGGGTGATGTAGTAGTTGCGGACATCGCCGACCGAACGGCCGAGCCTGGAGAGAGCCTCCGGCGCGCGCGTTCCGCAGTCGATCATCACGTGATCCTCGCCTTTGACGATGAGAATGTTGTTCTGGTAGTTCTTCTTGGTGAAGGCGCTTCCCGTCCCGAGAAAGAGAATACGGAGTTGGCCTCTGGTAGTGAGCGGGAGTTTTCTGTGAGATACCTTACGAATCCGCATTATTACCTTCGTGCCGACGAATTTCCTCCACTATATCACGTGTCGGCAGAAAAACCTGTCGGGGCAAGGGGCACTTGCTCCTGTATGTCCGAAGCGGTAGGATCACCCAACGCCAATGGCTTCCAGAAAAAAGCCGGTCTACGAGGCCGTAGAAATAGCCGACATCGAATATCGTGGTCATGGTATTGCCCGCCCCGAAGGCAAAGTGCTCTTCGTCGAGGACGCGCTTCCCGGTGAGGTGGTCGATGCGAGAGTGACCAAGAAGAAGAAGGATTTCGCCTTTGCCCGGGTGCTCGAGTACCGAAGGCTCTCGGACAAGCGTGTCGAGCCCTTCTGCGAGCACTTCGGGCTCTGCGGCGGCTGTCGCTGGCAGTATCTCTCCTACGAGGACCAGCTTTCCTACAAGCAGTACTTCGTGGGGCAGGTGCTCGAGCGCATCGGCAAGTTCCGGGACCTCGAGGTTCCAGACATACTGGGTTGCGAGAGCGACCGCTTCTATCGAAACAAGCTCGACTTCTCTTTTGCCGCAGGTCGATGGCTGACTGACGAGGAGATCGCCTCGGGTGAGGATGTGGGTGACCGACGGGCACTCGGCTTCCATGTGCGCGGCCGCTTCGATCGGGTGCTCGACATCGAGACCTGCTATCTGCAGCCCGAGCCGTCGAACGAGATCCGCCGAGCGGTACGAGATTTTACGCTCGCTGAGGCCTACTCCTACTACGATCCGGTGAACCACGAAGGATATCTGCGGTCCTTCATCATCCGGACCTCCCTTGCCGGAGAGGTGCTCGTGATCGTGGTGTTTGCCCATGAGGATGCCGGTGCCCGGGAGCGGCTGCTCGAGTTCATCGCTGAGCGCTTCCCGCAAATCACCTCACTCGACTACATCATAAACGACAGCATGAACGACTCCATCGCCCCGCACGACGTGCACCACTACCGCGGCCGTGGCTACATCAACGAGGTCTGCGGTCCGAACACGCTCAAGATTCATCCCAAGTCGTTCTACCAGACCAATCCGAAACAGGCGGAACGCCTCTACGAGGTTGTTGCCCGGTTCGCGGCTCTCGAGGGGACGGAGACTGTCTACGACCTCTTCTGCGGCATCGGAAGCATTGCGCTGTATCTCGCCGGCAGTGCGGCTCGTGTGATCGGCATCGACAACGTGGAAGAGGCCATCGAGAACGCGCGGGAGAATACCGCCTACAACGGCTATGAAAACTGCGAGTTCCTCACCGGCAATGTGCGAGATGTTCTGACGCCGGAGTTTTCCTCCACTCATCCGGCCCCGGACCTCGTAGTCCTCGACCCGCCGCGCGCGGGCCTCCATCCCGATGTCGTGGAGACCCTACTCGCACTTCGCCCGCCGCACATCGTGTACGTGAGCTGCAATCCCGCCACTCAGGCGCGCGATCTGCAGATGCTCGCCGGTGCCTACCGCATCGACGCGGTGCAGCCGGTGGATATGTTTCCGCAGACGTTTCACATAGAGAACGTTGCGGACTTGCGGCAGATCCCGCGGTAGCAGTGACTCGTGTGTTCCGCCGGCACCTGCATACTGTTCGCCGGCAAGCGGCTCCACTCGAGTGGCGTCGGAGTCTCGATCACGTGCCAGTACCCGCGACTCATGAGCGCCGCGAGGTTCGCGAAGTCCTCCACGAGCGGGCGGGTGAAGGGAAGGGGCTGGTACTCCTCGCCGGTAAGCATCCGCTTTCTGAGCCTGCTCATCTCGGCCAGCGACACCGTCGATGGGGTGGGGCTGTCGAAGCTTTCCGCCGGGACGGGCATGAAGTCCTCGTTCTGAGATTCGAACCACAGCTCCTCGCGGTGAAACTCTTCCATGGTCTCGTCGAGCCCCTGCATGAGCCACAGGTACTCGCCGGTTTCCTCGTAGAGCATGCCTGAGAGCAGAGATAGCGCCGCATAGTCGGAGAGAAACTCCTGCCGCTGCACCTCTCCGTCAAGAGAGGTGTGGTACACCCTGCGATTCTCCGCATGCCGCTGCATGAGCACCGCGAAGAGTTCCTGGGCGCGGTCGAGACCGTCGGTGAGACCGATGAGTCGATGCGCCTGCACGAGGGCGATGCCGGCAAGGGCGTTCCAGCCGCTGTGAATCTTTCGGTCCACGAAGGGCTGGGGGCGTGATCGTCGCGCATCGAGAAGGGCCGCTTCGAGTTTCGCGAGCCGTGAGCGCTCGGCAGGCGACGGATCGCGGCGCCGCAGTAGATGATTCTTTCCCTCGAAGTTGCCGGCGTCACTTACATCGTAGATCTCTCCGAAAAACGCCGCCTCCTCGGGGCCGAGAACAGCCTCGATCTCGGCGGGTGTCCAGACGTAGGTCGCCCCTTCGACGTGATCGGTGTCCGCGTCATGCCCGGAGACGTACACCCCGTCCTCGGCAAACGTCTCCTCGAGGCAGCGGTAGACACCCTCGGCGGTGCGCCGGAAGTCCTCGCGCGCGAACACCCGCGCGCCGAGGCTGTAGCTCCACAGAAGCAGCGCCTGGTCGTAGAGCATCTTCTCGAAGTGGGGGATGGTCCACGCACGGTCTACGCAGTAGCGGAAAAACCCGCCCTGCAGGTGATCGTGGAGGCCGCGGCGCTGCATGGTCTCGAGGGTCGTGCGGGCGACGCGGCCGGCCTCCTCATCGGGTGAACCGGCGTACTGAGAATCCGTGTAGCGGTTGAGGAGATAGAGCAGGGTGGAGTGGGGCGGAAACTTCTGGGAGCTGCCGAAGCCCCCGTGCTCCTCGTCGAAGGCGCGGGATACGGCCTCGGTGATGCGGGCAAGCCCGGCGTCTTCGCCGCCTTCGCTGCCTCGGCCGGGTCCGGAGCCGTCGCTGCTGGCCTCGGAGCTGCCCGTGCCGCCACCGCGGCCGCCGCTGGGTGCCGGACCCCGGACCTCGAAGGGTCGCAGCTCATCCTTGTTGGCCCCGTAGAACTCCACCACGCGTTGCAGAATCTCGAGGAAGGACGGCATCCCGTAGCGCGGTTCGGTTGCCGCATAGGTCATGGCGAAGAAGGGCTCGAGGCGTGGCGAGAGAAAGGCGTTCAGGGGCCAGCCGCCCTGGCCGGTGGTCTGCACGAGAAACTCCATGAGCATCTGGTCGATGTCCGGTCGCTGCTCGCGGTCGACCTTGATGGGCATGAAGTGCTCGTTGAGGTAGGCTGCGACCTCGGGGTCCGAGAACGCGTCGGCAGCCATCACGTGACACCAGTGGCAGGTCGCATATCCGACCGACACGAAAAGAATGCGGTCGGTCTCCTGCGCGCGGTCGAGGACCTCCTGCGACCACTCCTGCCACCAGACCGGGTTGTCCTGGTGCTGGCGCAGGTAGGGCGATACGGACTGATCGAGGTTGTTTCTGGTGAATCTCACGGCGCCTCCCGGGTGCTCGTTTTGCTGAACATACTGCGCAAGCGTGCTGCCTTGAAACCCGCAGTCGGACGATATAGGCTGCGACAAAGAGCGATCATGCGGATTCTAACATGAGCTACGAGCACATCAACAGTTCCCGTGCGCAGCGCTCCTCTGCAGGTCCGGCCGTGCGAGTCTGCGCTGCGCTGTTTGCCCTCGCGCTTCTTGTGATATTCGTCCCGGCCGCGGCCGCCCAGAACGCGGCCGCCCAGAACGCCGCCCCCGCCCGGGAGGCTGCCGGAGCGGCGCAGGCCACCGGCACGGCACTGCCCGGCCTCGAATCGGGGATCGGCGGACGGCTTACCGAGGCGATGGGTATGCTAGCGGCGGGAGGCGGGACGGCGCGGGCGTGGCTGCTCGTTCTCCTCTATGCCGCCCTCTACGGTGTGATTCAGGCCGTGCTCATCGGTCACAGGAAGGCGCTGCTGTTCTCCTATTTCCTGGCTGAAGACGCGCGCGTGATGCAGGGAGTGCTCGCCGGGGGAGTGATCGCGTTCCTGCAGGTCGGTCTCGCAGTCAGCGT
>JAAAOH010000231.1 GCA_009908925.1 Spirochaetota bacterium
CCGGCCGAACCGGTCGTGGATGACCATGCGGCCCTCCACGCGGCTGGTCTCGTGGGTCTGATTCGCCTCGAGCCGTTGTATGATCTCCTCGGCGTTCTGAGCGGCGGCGTCGAGTACGGGCAGCAGTGCGACAAGAATTAGCAGTGCCATTGGTTTCATTCCAAAACTCCTTTTGCAGGGCTCCTACAGCGATCTCAGCGCCTCAGCCGGGCTCACGCGGGCCGCCCGGCGCGAGGGCAAGAGCGATGCGAGCGCTGCGACGGTCACCGAGTACACGAACACGAAGACGGTCGAGCGCAGGTTGATCTTCGGATAGAGTACATTCGAGACCTCGAAGTCGATCCCCTCGAACGACGCACCCATGTCGAGCCCGAGGACGGAGAACGGGGCCGTGATGGCGATGCCGAGAAGCACCCCGGCGGCGGCGCCTGCCGCGGCGATCATCACCGCCTCGATGAAGAACATCCGTATGAGCTGTCCGCCTTCCATCCCCATGGCGGAGAGCGTGCCGATCTCCCGGGTTCGTTCGTAGATTACCATCATCGTGGTGTTCACGATGACGCTGCTACCGAGGACGAAGAAGAAAAGCGCCATGATGGCATAGGTCATGTCGGCGATCTCCATGAAGGAGTAGCTCGTGCGCAGTCGGGTCCAGGACTCGGCCACGAGGGGCGTTTCCGAGAGGTCCCCGAGGGTCGACTCCAGCGCCGAGGCCGTCTCCACCGGATCCGTGTCGCCGGTCGTCTTAACCAGGAGATCGGTAACCTGGCCGGGCATGCGCAGGAAGTACTGTGCGGTATCGAGGGGAATGAGGAAGTGTGTCTCGGTGAAGGCGGAGACCGGAAACCGGGCGAGGCCGGCCACGTCGAAAGTCATGGCGTTTGCGCCGCGCGTTGCGGTCTGTGTGAGGATGGTGAACGTATCACCGAGCCCGAGACCGAGCTCGGCGGCGAGGCCGGTACCGAGGACCGCGGCACGTTCCCCGGGCGAAGGGAGGCTGCCGGCGGTGAGACGGTCGCCGATACCCTGAAATTCCTGCTCCCGGGCGAAATCCAGCCCGATCCCGACGGCGTTGTAGTTTTCGTCGTCGACGAACACCGATCCGGGGAAACGGATGCGGGGTGCGAGCGAGGAAACGCCCCCGGTTGCCGCCGCCGTCTCGACGAGCTCGGCGGGCGCGTGGAGAGCGAGATGGAGCGGGTTCACGGTCTCATGCTCGGTGAAACGGGGGTTTCGGATGCGGACCTCCCCGGACACGTAGGTCTGCAGATTGTAGGCGAGGTCGGCCTTCATCCCGGCAAGGAGCGAGAAGAGCAGGGTGATTGCCATCGCGGCCACCGCAATCGCGAGGGCCGAGAGCACGCTGCGACGCTTGTTCCGGAGTATGTTTCGTGCTGCAATCGTTGACAGTTTCATTGCGGTCTCCTGCGTGTCTGCGGCTACTGATGGTGAAGCGAGTCGGGGATGGAGAACTTGAGGATTCGGCGAGTGGAAACCCACGAGACGGCGACCGCCAGGATTATGCCGATGAAGAAGGCCTGCATGATGGCCTCCGGGTGCCACGCAGAGCGGACGTACCCGGCGGAGCGGTAGCCGACGTCCATCGTCCGGAACATCCAGCGGTAGTCGATGCCGTACTGCGTCATGAGCCAGTTTCCCGCCACTCCGACCGCGACGCCGAGTGCGGCCCCGATCAATCCGATTCCGGCCGCTTCTATGAGAAACAGGAGCCGCACGTCGCGCTCGCTCATGCCGAGCGCCCGCATCATTCCGAGCTCTCGCGTGCGCTCGAAGACCGCCATCAGCATGGTGTTCGAGACACCCACGGCCGCTATCACGAAGACGAGAAACAGGATCATGCTGCTTCCCTGCGTTTTCGTTTTGGCGAGGGCCACGTACTCGGCGGCCAGCTCCTGCCAGCCCTTCACCACGAGGTCGCCGGCGCTCCCGGCGCCTTCGGCTGCAGCATACGCCGCCCCGGTTGCGGCTCCCGCCTCGATTGCCGCCCGCGCCGCTGCGAGTTGCTCCTCGTAGTCGGAGGCCGCCAGAAAGCTCATGTCGATTTCGGTGGCCCGGTCTTTCATCTGAAGGTAGAGTTCGGCGGTATCGTAGGGCAGGTACACTGCTTTCCGGTTTATGATCGGATTGGGTGCATTCACGATGCCGACTATTTCGAGATCGATGGTCTGGTAGTAGCCTTCACGTGTCCTCGTGAGCACCGTCAGCGGATAACCGACCTCCGCGCCGAGGTCCTCGGCAAGCCAGGCGCCCATGAGCGCGCCGTTCTCCCCGGGCTCGAGATATCGGCCCTCGCTGACGGTCTCCCGAAGGCGGAACACGTCGTTGTCGGTCTGCGGGTCGATACCGTAGAGTTGCGTCCGCGTCGATCCCGAAGACGGGTAGGGATCCTCGTATACCACGAGTTCACCACTGAAAACGATGCGCGGCGTGGCCGGAATGCCGGCCTCATCGAGCCGCCGGATGACGCGCCGGGGCTCGGTGATCGATTCATCGAGTGGAAGTCTCTCGCGGTCCTGCCAGTATTCGTCGGTCATCACGCGTGCGGAGCTCGTCTCATACCAGATGAGATTGCGCTCCGACTCCTTCTCCAGGCCCAGGAGCATGCCGTCGAGCACGATATAGAGGGCCAGACCGATGGCGACCGCCGAGGCGGTGATGATGGTCCGGCGTCGGTAGCGGGAGAGGTTTTTCATTGCGAGCGGGAATACACCCTTCATGCCGTCCTCCTGTTGTCCTCCACGATGCGCCCGTCGTGGAGCAGTGCAAGCCGGTCGGCGAAATCCATGACCATCCTGTCGTGGGTGGAAAAGATGAATGTGGTCTCGCGGCGCCGATTGAGCTCGCGCATGAGCTCGAGGATGCTCTGGCCGGTGTCGGAATCGAGGTTGGCGGTGGGCTCATCGGCGAGAACGATTGTGGGCTCCTTCACGAGGGCGCGGGCCACGGCGACACGCTGCTGCTGCCCGCCGGAGAGCTTCGCCGGGAGGCGATCCTCCATGCCTGCGAGGCCGACTTCCTCGAGGATGGCGCGCACTCGCGGCTCCGCCTCCGAGTCGTCGAGGCCGAGAAGCATCAGACTGAACGCAACATTCTCGTAGGCGGTGAGCACGGGGATGAGGTTGAAGGACTGAAAGACGAAGCCGATCTTACGGCGCCTGAGCAGGGTCAGCTCCCTCGGCGCATGTCCGGTCACCTCCTCCTCGTCGATGTGCACGCGGCCCCCGCTGGCCGTGTCTATGCAGCCGATGATGTTGAGAAGCGTGCTCTTACCCGAGCCGGAGGGGCCGGCAATGGAGATGAACTCTCCCTGGTCCACCTGCAGCGAAACGCCGCGCAGCGCGTGCACAACGGTCTCTCCGTCGACGTAGTCCTTGGTGACATCCTCTGCAACGATCATGAACGTGCCTCCGTGGGGTCTTCTTGCGGACCTGCAGCTGCGTCGGTCCAGGGGGGTGCACCGACGAGCCGGCGAAGCTCAGCGGCGTCGGTGAGCTCTATGGAGCCTTCCGGTGCGCCTATGATGCGCTCGGTGGCGCGTTCGTATACATCAAGCTTGTGGGTGAGGGCATCCATGTGCCGCGGGTCCTCGACAGCCTGCAGAAACAGCCGGGCAATGATGTCGCCCATGCTGCGCGATAGAAGGAAGATGACCTCCCCTGCGTCCTCGGGGTGAGGCGTGTCGAGTACACCCTCCTCGACGCCCTGCGCAACGATGCGCGAGAACACCGGCGCGAAAGTTTCCGTGGCCTTCTCATCGTTTTTCTGTCTCAGCCGGATGTTCTCGTCGCGGAATACCACACGTGTCGTCTCGATGATGAGCGCGCGGTTGTCCGCTTTCCACCGGTTACTGACCCTGAAGACCTCGTTTATCCGCTCTACCGCGCTGCGATCCCTGTCTTCAGCGATACGTTCGAGGATTGGGCCGAGCTCCCGGTAGCCACGGTCGAGGAGCTCGTCGAGGAGTTGCTCTTTGGAGGTGAAGTAGTGGTAGAAGGTGCCCTTGGCAACGCCCACTTCATTTATGAGCCGCGCGATGGTCGTGCGGTCGTAGCCCACGCGGTAGAACAGGGCCTGCGCGGTGTCGAGAATCTCATTGCGGCGATCTTCGTGCTGTTTCATGGTGCTCATCCTTTCGTAACCGACCGACGACCGGTCCAGACCGACCGTCGGTCTACAATCTAACACCTGGTGGGGGTGGTGTCAAGAAAACTGTTGTTGGTGTAGGCTGCCGGCGACAAAAGGAGAAATGATGGCGCGAATAGAAGCCAAACAGATATCAGACTACCCCTGGTACGTCAGATGGGTGCTCCGCCGCCAGGAGCGCAAGTACGGCCGTGTACTGGCCCCGTCCTTCCTGTGGGGAAGGCTGCCGGGGCCCTTCATTGCAATGCTCGTTTCACTGGGTTTCTTCCAGAGCAGACGATTCCCCGTCGATTCGGTGTTGCGGAGCCTTGTCTCGGTCAGAATCGCACAGCTCAACGGCTGCCGGTTCTGCGTGGACCTGAACGCCTACAACTTCCTCAGCGCCGCCGGGGCCGAGGATAAGCCGAGCGAGGTCGAACAGTGGCGCGAGAGTACGCTCTTCAGTGATCGTGAGCGCGCCGCCCTCGAGTATGCCGAAGAGATGACCAACCGCTGTGCCGGGGTGGATGACGGTGACATCGCATCACTCAACGAGCTTTTCACCGAGGACGAGATAACCGCGCTGACCGCCTGGATCGCCTTTCAGAACATGAGCGCCAAGTTCAACGCCGCCCTCGGGGCCGAGGAACACGGATTCTGTCGATTGCCGACGCACGACAGCGCCCTCATCGCCCCAGTAGAAACGCGGTGAGCTCACGCCACCAGGGTGACTGCGGAGAGTAGTCGAGGTTGTTGTGACCGGCGCTCTCCTGTATCCACAACCTTTTCTGCCCGTCGTAGCCCTCGTAGAGCCGGCGGCCGAGCTCGGTCGGCACCACAGAATCCTCTCCTGCGAGGAGGAAGCCGACCCGCCCGTCGTATCGCGAGAGGGCGGCCTCATTGTCGTAGCGATCTTCCAGGATTGCCCGTACGAGAAACCCGGGGAACCGCGCCGCGCCGACATCCACTATGCTGGTGAACGGCGTGATGAGGAGAATTGCGGGCACAGCCTCCGGATAGGCGGCGGCGACCTGGGAGGCCACGCCGGTTCCGAGTGATTCCCCGACGACATAGACCGGCCGCGAGGAATCCTCTGCGAGTAAGCGTTCCACCCCGTCGACCGCGGCGGACACGAGGACTTCCTCGCTCGGATCTCCCGGCCTCGACCCGAAGCCCGGGTACTCGAGGATGTACACCTCCCAGGTGCCCAGAGTGTTGGGCGACTGAAATCCCTCGACGAAATGATCCCGTCGGACGCTTTGCCCGCCGTTTCCGTGGAACACGATGACCCTGTGGGGAGGAGAGGAGCCCGCGCCCGCGGTCCCGGCTGTGCCCTCGCCTTGGGCCCCGCCCCCGGCACCGGCTCCGCTCCCGACCGGCGGTGCATACCACCCGATTCGATCTTCGCCGGCCTCGGGCCAGGGCTCCATCCCCTTCCTCGAAGCCTCCTCGAGCAGTTCCTCTTCCTCGGCCGTTGAAGGATGGTACACGAACGCGTCCTGGCAGGAGGTCAGCAGGAGGCTTGCGGCGAGAACCGTCAGGACGGCGCCGAATCGAAGCACCGTGTTTGAAAAGTTCGAGGTGTTCTCCATACGTCGCTGATTATTCTATGCGCCTGTACGCAGCGCCTCAAGCGTGGGTCCGGCTACGCGTGACCGGATGGCGCCCGCCACGCATTGACCTCCCGTACCACCAGGGGTAGGCTTGCGGCAGATGAACCAGATCGACGCCGACTTCTTTCGAACCCTCGCCTGGTACAATACACGGGTGAACGACGCGATGGCGGCTGTGCTTGAGCCCCGCGCCGCGCTCTGCCTGGAGGCGGGGACAACGTATTACGGTCCGATTCTCGGGCTGCTCTCCCACATTTCGCTTTCTGACATCACATGGCTGCGAAGAGCCGGCGCACACAACGAGATAGACGACCGCGCGCCGTTGGATCTGCAGTACGCCTCAGTCGATCAGCAACCCTTTGGCGAGCTCGTCGCGTGGCGATCACACAGGGCGGCGCTGGATGCTGCTATCGAGCGCTGGGTCGGTCGCTTCGGCCAGGGTGATGTCGCCCGGACGATCACCTACCGCAACTCAAGGGGCCGCGAGTTCCAGCAGCCGCTGTGGCAGATCCTTCTTCACATGTTCAACCATCAGACGCATCACCGCGGCCAGCTTGCGCAGGCGCTCGATGACCGAGGGGTAGAAAACGATTTCTCGAATCTTATCTGGTATCTGCGGGCATAGTCGTCTGTA
>JAAAOH010000241.1 GCA_009908925.1 Spirochaetota bacterium
TGTCTCTGTAGAAGGGGAGCTATGAGCAACAACGAGATCGTTCCTGGCTTCGATGAGGAAAAGGACGAAAGTCTCAAAATCAGGCTGCAAAAAATCGACTCCGTCGAGGGATGCCTCGTTCTTTATCTTACCGGGTACATCGACACGTACAATTCGAACTTCTTCCAGAAGCGCGTCAATCGTGCCGTGGAAGCCGGGTACACCAAGCTGATCTTTCACTGCAGCGGGCTGAACTACGTATCGAGTACCGGCATTGGATCCTTTACCGCATTTCTCAAGGCCGTGAAGCCTCGGGGCGGGGACCTTGTCCTGCTCGAGATACAGCCGAAAGTCTACGAGGTGTTCCAGCTACTCGGGTTCTCCCAGTTCTTCAATATCAAGGACAACCTCGATGAGGCGGTGGAGTTCTTCAAGAAGGGGGGCGTCGCCACCGAGTCCGAGGTCTTTCCGAAGATCTTCAAGTGCCCGATCTGTTCCAAGAAGCTGAAGGCGACCAAGGCCGGCCGATTCCGCTGTTCAGAGTGCAAGACCATTCTTGCCATCGACAACTCCGGACAGGTCTTTCTCGGCTGACCGCGAGCTCCACGGGCTCCACGGGCTCTTCCGACATCGAATATTACCTCTGCGGTCTTGACGAATCGCCGCGTCGGCGCTTTTCTAGCTCGTAAGAGAATTGTGTATCACAGTCGCGATCGTCGCGAAGGAGGCCTTTTGTGGGCATATTCGACCGCTTCAGGCGGCTCATCAAATCCAATCTAAACGAGATGATCAATCGATCGGAGAACCCCGAGAAGATGCTTGAGCAGGTCATCGATGACATGAACAAGCAACTCATCGAGTCGAAGAAGAGCGTCGCCTCCGCGATCGCCGACGAAAAGAAGCTCGAGCGACAGATCAACCAGACACGGGCACAGTCGGCACAGTGGGAGCAGCGGGCGGAAACCGCGGTACGCGCGGGCGAGGATGAGCTCGCCAAGGAAGCCCTGCTGCGCAAGCAGGAGCTCGACGGCCACGCCGAGGAATACGAGAAACAACGCGCACAGCAGCATGATTCGGTGGAGAAGCTGAAGGTGGCACTTCGTGCGCTTCAGCAGAAGCTCGAGGAGGCTCAGCGTAAGCGCAATCTTCTCGTCGCACGGGCGCGCCGCGTCGAAACCCAGAAGAAGCTGAACGAGACCATCGGTGGCATGAACGATACGTCGGCGTTCGAGGCCTTCGACCGCATGACCGAGAAGATGGATGAACTCGAGGCGCAGAACGAGGCGATGGAAGAGCTCGAGGACACGTCGAGCAAGGACGAGCTCGAGGACAAGTTCCGCAAGCTCGAGGGCAGCGCCTCCGACGGCGATTCGCTCCTTTCCGATCTCAAGAAACGGCTCGAAATCGAGCACCAGAAGGGTGCTGAATCCGGCGGGACCGACGAATCGGGCAACGTAGACGACTCGGGCACGGCCTCCAACGACGCGGAGGGTGAGGAGTCCATCGAAGAGCTCAAGCGGAGGCTGCGCGAGGATGAGGGGAAGCGCCGGTAGCGGATCGCTTCGCGTCCATCTCGTCCCGTCAGATCCCCTCTTGGCGGAGCGTATTCGCGCCCGAGTCGCTCACCGGCCCTCGTGGACCATGAGCGTCGGCCTCAGCTGCCGCATCCCTCCCGATGCCGATGTCGTCTTGCTTCCGGCTGAGCGGTGCGACGAGTGTCTCCTCGACGCCCCATCACCGCCGGCCTATCTCGTATATGGCAAGCCCGAGCTTCTGACCGGGTGCGTACTTCGTGGTTGCACCGATTACCTGAAAACGCCGTGGGACGGCGACGAGCTTGAGTTCCGGCTGGAACGGTTCGCGAGGCCGCTTGCTTTCTCCGTTGCCGGTGTGCAGGTTCGCCTGGAGAACCGGGGCCTCGTAAGCGAGGTGGGGCGAACCGGGATCACGGCGGCGGAGTGCGCCGTGCTCGAGCTCCTCATCCGGCGTCCCGGCGAGACCGTACCCCGTGAGGCCCTATTCTATGCGCTATGGGGAACAGACGGTGGCAGTTCCCGTCTCGTCGACGTCTATGTCTCCCGCCTGCGCCGGAGGTTGCGTGAGGTGCTCCCTGCCCGCAGTCCGGCCGATCCACTTCGCTCTGTACACGGCCGTGGCTATACCCTTGAAGCGTAAGAGAATAGATGCTTGTGGATAAGTTGTGGAAATATTCGTACCCTCCGTATCTGGTGCGCTGTCCGCGAGTCGCGGTTGCGCCGCAGGTGCGGAGAATTGGGGTTTTCTGTACCGATTTGCCGGATAACTGCATACAACACATACAAATATGAGAATGTTAGGGAAATTTGAGAGATCAGTGAGTGGGGGCCCCCTCGTGTCCTGTCTGAAAATGTAGACAGGCCGGCCCGAAGCAATTGTGGATAAATTGTGCGCGATTCAGTCTCTCCCGGCCGGCCGGCCGGTTGCCGATGGAGACCGAAGGTGGCGAGGCCCGGCCCGTGCGTTTCGGTTGCAATGAGGAGGGGGCCGTGCTACGATTCGCCGAAGTGAAGGAAATCGTGCGCCTCGTTGTGCGGTTCATCTTGTCGCTTGCGACGGTCCTGCTTCTCCTCGTCGCCGGCATTGTGGCCATACGTTGGGTGACGTATCATACTCCCGAGAACGTTCCCGCCGGTCGCACCCTGGCGTACCTGCTGGTGCAGGCGATACGTCCGGCCTTCCTCCCCGCCGTCCTCATTGCCACACTCGTGAGCCTCTTCGGCCTGCTGCGACTGCCGCGGCTACGACACGTCGGTCTGCTCGTCGTATTCGTCGTCACCGGCTCGAGCATTACCTTCGGCGCTGCGGGGTTGCTCCGTCTCGAGGGCATGGTGCCCGCGCCGGAGGCTCCGCCGAGCAGGCGCCTCGAGTCCGGGGTGCTGTACCGCAGTGATCAGCTGGATCTCTATGCGTTCGACAGCACCGCGCTCAGCTTCTCCTCTGTCGTGTATCACGTTTCAGGACGGGACCCGGCCTTTGGTGTGGCCGAAGAAGGCGTTCTCTACCCACATACGGAGGAGCTCGGAGTGCGCGCGCCCGACGCGCCCGGGGTCGACCTTCGCGTCTCTCTGAGCGAGCTCGAGAACGCCTACTGGCAGTCCTTCGTGCCTCCGCCCGAGGTTGGCGGCACGCTCGAGGATGTCGCCATGGCCGGTATGGTCTTCGACGGACGCTACAGCCCGATGAGCCGTGACTTTCTCATACTCGCGTGGATGCTTGCACTGCTCACGACGAGTTTGTGGACGATCGCCCGAGCGACTCGCTGGCCGCTCCTGAATATCATTCTCACCCTCGGCATGCTTCGCGCAATCTTCGCGGCTTTTTCGTTCGTGGAGCGGGAGATTGTTCGGGAGTTCGCTGCTGCCGCCGTCCCGGCAGCCTATCTCGAGTACCTGCTGCCCGGGCTGTTTGCCGGCGTCGCCTTGATCCTGCTTCTGATTCTCATCCTGATGCCCTCGTTCGAACAGTGGAACAGAGAGGTGGGTAGTGCATAGAAGCGTGCGCACCCTCGTTCTTACCATACTCACGGTCTATGTGATCGCGCTCGGCACTTTCATGGTGTACTCCCTCCAGGAGTTTCCGGCGAGAGAGGTGCTGGCGATCTTTCAGCGCAGGTGGATCGTCACCAACGGGTTGTATCTGTTCATCGATCGACTGATCCCGGTTCAGCTGACGGCCGTCATCCTTGCGTTCTCGCTTCTGGTGCGCACCGCCCGCTCGCAGACGAGCGCCTCCTTTTTCGACCTGATTCGGCCCGTGCTCGTCGTGGTGATCGTGACGGCCGTTCTCTACACGGCTGCTGCCGGTCTCGCAGCACCGATACTGGCCGGCGCGCGGCACGATGCCGAGTACCGGAGTGACCTGGCTGAGAGCTTCCGCAACGATGGCGATGAGGCCTATAGCGCGGGCGAATGGGCGCGCGCGGTCACCGAATTCGAGGCCTACCTGGCCATAGTTCCCGGGGATGCGGAAGTTGAGGAGAATCTGGCCGACGCCCGCAACAAACGTGACGAGGCATCTCCCGGCGAGCAGGAGTCCGACGAAGAACCCGGCGCAGGTCATGAGCTCACCAGCCAGGACGCGGAGCAGCTGGTCGACAGGGCTCAGGAAGCTCTGGCCGGGGAAGACTACATCTCGGCGCACTACTGGGCGCAGCTTGCCCTCGAGCTCGATCCGGGGCGGCCGGAGGCCCAGGACATCCTGCGCGAGGCGAACCGCCGCATGACTTCGCTCGAGCTCTCGAATCTCGACGAGCAGGAACGGGCCGTTTACGAGCGCAAGCGAGACGCCTATCAGGCCCTGCAGAACGATGAGATTTTCCGGGCGCATCGCATCTTCTCGGAGCTTGCACAGGAGTTCCCGCGTGACGGCGACGTGCAGCGCTATCTTCCCCAGGTCGAGCGCAGACTGCGCGAGGTGGCATTCTTCACCGATGAAATCGAGCGCAGCATGCATCTCCCCGGCTCGAACGACATTCTGTTCACCACTGCCGGGGACGAGGCCGCAGCCGATCGCCGCTTCATCTCGATCCGGCTCCTCGTCAGCACGCGGGCCGGGACCTACGCCCGTGAGGTCGAGGTGATTGATGTCGCGGCCAACGGCGAGATCCGCCGGCATCTGCGGGCACCGTACGCGAAGCTTCGTTCGGGGCGTCTCATACTCCAGGGCGTCGAGCGTGGTACCGATAGCATCGTCTATCGTCCGGGCTACCGCGTGCGCCCTGCCGGCGGTGGAGAGCTGCCATATGTCGAGGTGATGCACAGTGCCCGCGAGCTCCACGCTCTGCGTGATACCGGGCCGCGCTTCTCCGGGGTGAGCGTGGCGGAGCTGCTTATGATGAAGGATTTCTTCCCCCGGCTCGGCTATAGCGTCGACGGCGTGAAGCTTGCGCTCGCCATGCGTCTGGTGCGGCCTTTCAGCTTCGTCATCCTCTCTTTCTTTGCGCTCGCCGCGGGTTGGGCCTGGCGCACCCGCTATATCGCCCGCCCACCGATCCTGGTGCTTGCGGTGCTGCCGGCACTCCCCTTCATCCTGTCCATCGTGACTACGCTCTACCACTATCTCCATCGCGTGCTTCTTGGTGTCATCGTCCCTCTCGGAGGATTCACAGAGCTGATCATCGCGACGGTGCTGATAGAGGCGCTGCTCCTCCTTGTATCGCTTGCCGTGCTCGCCGGACAATCCGCGCCATGAGGTTGCCCCCTTTCCCGGGGCGCGGCCTGTCGCTGCCGCGCCTCGACTACTCGCGCATTCCCTGGCGCGCTCTTCCGTGGGGCAAGATCGTGGGCGGCGGCCTCGGGCTGACCGCCGGCGTCTTCGGGATGGTGTTCGGCATCATCGTGGGTCATCTCGTGGACGAGGTGTTGTGGACGCACCTGATGCGCCGCCTCCTGCGGCGCTTCATCCGCACCGGCGCGGTGGCCACCGAGCTGGACGCGGTCGCGCCGGCGGTCTCCATCATGGTGCTGCTGACCGACGCGGCACGCTGCGGCCATACCTCACATGCGAAGGCTGCGGCATCCGTCCTCCGGGGGTATCTCCACGATCGCTACGCAACGAGCATCCGACGGCAGCGCCTTCTCGACATCGCCGGTGAAGAGGTTCTCGCGCGCACGGAGGCCGACGGGGTCCCGGAAGGAGTCGAGGCCGCGGAGGGCCATGGGGCCGAAGGGGGCGGTGAGTCCGCGGAGGGCGCGGAGCCCTTCCTGAAGCTACTCGCCGGGCGGCTGGCCCAGAACGAACGGGCGGAGGTGACCTGGCTCGCAGGACGTGTCGCACGGGATGTCGGTCCGTGCGCCCGTCGGATGGCGGATGATATCGCGCGGCGTCTCGGAGCCGACCTGCGGCTCGTTGCCGATGCTGCGCGGCACGAAGGAGAGCTCGACGAGCGGGCGTGCATGCTGCTCGGTGTGCCGCAGAATGCCGACCGTGCCCAGGTGCGGCGCGCGTACCGCAGGCTCGCCGCAGAGTTTCATCCTGACGGGACCGCGGTGCTGGAAGCGCATCAGCGTCGGCAGGCCGAGGAAGCCTTCATCCGTATCCGGGACGCGTACGAGCAGCTTATGCAGGAGCTCGGCGAGGAACCGTAGTCGAAGCGGCGCCTCAGTCAGGGTCCGAAAGCGGCGCGCGGTCGATCCGCGCGCCAAGTTGCTGGAGACGCTCGACGAGGTGCTCGTAGCCGCGCTCTATCTGGTAGACGTTCTGGATGGTGCTCTGTCCCTCGGCGCAGAGGGCTGCGAGGACCATGGCCATGCCGGCGCGGACGTCGGGAGACGTCAGGTTGGACCCGGACAGTCGTGCAGGACCGCTGACGACCGCCCGATGCGGGT
>JAAAOH010000039.1 GCA_009908925.1 Spirochaetota bacterium
GTGCGGCTGCGGGCCGAGTGGGATGGCGGTGGCAGTCAGCAGTGGCTCCTCGGAGACGGTGCCTCGTATGAGAACCTGGCTGCCTCACGTGCCGCCGCGACGAAGTCCGACGTAGCAGGACCAATCAACGCAAGGCCCACCGACCTGCAGCTCTACTACGATTTCGGTACCTCTTCAGCGGTTGCGACCGGAAACGAGATCTCGTCTCTTCATGTACGCTTCGAAATCACCTTCGCCCTCGAAACCGTCGGAGAGTCCTTCCTTGATATCGAGGATGACCAGGGAGACAACGAGCTCGCCATGGACGACGACATCTTCGACCGCGATCCGGAGGATCCCGACGAGGATCTCGATGATTTTCTCGACGCCCTGCGCGGCAGCAGCGCGGAGCTCGTGATGAAGCTCGACAATACGACGGGGTTCGGCGCGACGCTTGCCATGGTGAACGGGGCCGCCGACTGGGAGACTATCGGGGGCGTGACTCCGGAGGAGCAGGAGGCAGCGAAACAGGACCCGGCCAACTGGGTCGTGGACCTTGGCATCGCCTCAGCGGAATCCCTTCAGCAGGTGGAGCTCGATATCTCCGCCGCCACGCTGGACGAGTTCATCGACGGCGTGCCGGATCCGGTAACCGGCGTGAGCCAGTTCAAACCGGAGTTTCTCATCGAGTTACCCTGGAATGGGGTGGGCGGCACGCCGCAGCCCGAGAACCAGTTCTCCATCAAGAAGGGTGCCGCATTCAACGTAACGGAGGGCTACCTCAGGGTGCAGGCCGACTTCGACTACACCTACGACCTCGAGGACGAGGAATAGGAGGGCATGATGAAACGCGCGACCATCGTCATATCATTCGCCCTTCTGTTCACTGCGGGGCTGGCCACTGTATCAGCAGACAACGGGCTCAGACCCTGGGATCACGGCCGGAATCCTGCTTTCTTTGACCTCGGCGCCCGCGAATACGCTGAGCTCGGGTTCTCGGTTGATGTATCGGCGGCGAACAGCGTGATGGCGCTGTCGGACATCTTCAGTGAGGAGCTCGTCATCGACCTCGACGAGATCTACGAGAACACGCCCGACCGGGGTATGCGTTTGGGATCGTCGATCGAGACCGAGCAGCACCTCAGCGTGAAGCTGGACCGGATCGGCTTCGGCTTTTTCGGCGACACGAGCAGCTTCACCCGCCTTACCGTTCCGAAGGAGTTCATCGGCCTCATCACGCAGGGGAACGAGCTCGACGGGAGCTATTCGGATTCCACCGAGCTGGTGCAGCGCAACTTCACGCAGGCGGGCGCCTATGCAACCTACGAATACCTGGGCTTCGTCTTCGGCGGCAAGTTCAGCACGTTTGCACCGCTCGTCTACACCGATTCAAATGCGAAGGCGACCTTCGAGCTCGCCACGGCCGCAGATGGAACGATCGAGGGGGAAGTCTCGGCCTCCGGGGATGTGTACACCTCCGCCGGCGAGGACGGTCTTGTCGGAACCGGCTTCAACCTCAGCCTGGGCGTAGTTCGCCCCGACGAGAACGGCAAAGCCCTCTACGGTGGTGCCATCAACAGCATCCCGCTGGTGGCTGCCCGTCCGGGCTACGCCTTCAACCTCGAGAAGACGAGGTTCACCTTCACCACGGATTCCATACTCGATGCCATCAACAATGACCGGGATCCCTTTTCAACTTCCGAAACCGAGGGAGAGGCCGACGTGGTGGCCCTCGATGAGGGCGACCGGCCGAAGATCCACATGCCGATCAGCATCTCCGGCTTCTACCGCTTTGCCGTCCCCGTGGTCGACGTAGTCCCGAGCGCCGAGATCGTGTTCGGTGACTACGCGCGCCTCAACGCCGAGGTGAACGTGGAGGGCAACTTCTTTCCGGTGAACATACTCTCGGTCGGATTCGGGCATACCGATTCGCTCTGGCACGCGGGGGCGGGGCTCCGAGCACCTCTGCGAGTGTTCGAGCTCGAGCTGCAGGTTCGCTCGGTGGGCACCGAGATCGCGGGCGTGTTCACCGGCCGCGGGATCGGCGCGACGCTGGCGCTTGCCCTCGGCTACTGAGCATCAATCGAATCTCCTTGCCTCACCGCGCGTGAGCGGTGATAATCACGCGCGGAGGATCGGGTGTCGGACAGAAGACAGCGACGGAAAGAGGCAAGAGCGGCGCGAGCAGAACGGGAGACGCGGCGACGGCGAACGCTCGTCGTTTTGACGGCAGGCGGAGCGGTTGTGGTACTGGTGGTGGCGGCTGTCATAGCCGTGACGGTGGTACGGCGGCCCGCGCCGCGCATTCTTTTTTCAGAACTCACGGACACACAGGCGGGTTTCGCGGCGGAACACTTGCGCGAGCTCGACGCCGAGTTTATGCGCGATGATACGGAGTTCCTGACCGGTGACGCCTCCGCTGACCTCTTGATCGCTCCGCTTGGCAGAGGCATAACCGCAGAGCCATCGGAGCTCGCCCCCGTTCCCCCTGAGAACTTCGATCTCCTTCCCGTCTCCGTTCGCGCCGTGGGCCGAATCGACGGCGAGGAAAAGCTTCTCCCTGTCGCTCTCGACCATGTCGAGCTTCTGTACCGACACGGCGCTTTCGCGGAGCGCGGTGTTCTGGTGGACGGACGGGTGCGGAGTCTCGACGGTCTCGAGACGGTTGCGGCGGATTTCGTCGAGCCGGGCTTCTTTCCCGTAGTCGTGGCCGGCGGCGAGGATACCGCCATGCTCGATTTTGTCTCGGTGCTCACTCTGAGCCTCGGGGGCGTCGATGCGTACCTCGAGTTCCTCGGCTATCTGCGGGTGAACGGAGTGAACGAAGACACGCTGTTCACGCGCGGATTCGACAACGCGTGGAATCTGCAAGAGATCATCAGAAGGATGCAGGAGTGGCGAGCTTCCGGCATCATCCATCCCCAGTGGACGCGCCTCGAAGGCGATGATGTCATGGCGTTCGCTGAGGCACAGCGGGCCGTTGCCGTCGTGATGCGCCTTTCAACCCATCGCTCATGGCCGGTCTACGTGCTCCGCCGCTGGCGAACGAGTCCATTCCCCTACGAAGACCCGCGGGCGGCCGGAACCGGCCTGGTGGCCCCGGTCTTCGTGGGTGCGGTCGCCTCAAGCTCGCCATGGCGTGAAGAAGCCCTGGAGGTACTTCCGCGGCTCGTGGAGGCCGACTTCCAGACCGAGGTGGTTCAGCGCTGGCGCCTCGCCCCGGTCAACAGTACCGCCGAGGCTCTCGACCGGGAGTCCGCAGAGGTGCGGTTCTGGGCGGCGGCATCCCGCGAGATTCTGCCGTCGCTCGCGGATGCGCTGCCGCCCGAAACCGCCGCCGCACTCGCCGAGGCGGTGCGGGGGCGGGTGGGGCGGTAGGGAACGAAGCGCGGCGGTTTCTACGGAATGTCCGGCAGAATACGCGCGTATTCCAGATCGTCCGCGAGATAACTGACCACGGTGTTCCCCGCCGTATCGAATCCGACGCTTACACGCGTGAACTGGATAATGCCGCCTTGCGGCGTGTCGTTCGCAGGTACCGTGTGGAACTCCCAGTCGCCGGTAACGCCGGTCGCGTCGAAGCCTTCGGTAATCTGTGTTGCAGCATCACCGAGGAACCAGGCCACCTTCACCGAGTCCCGCGTGCCGGTCTGTGAGTTGTTGTAGTAACCGATGTATGGTGTGCCGTTTCGCACCGCGATATCGGTCCAGATGCCGACCGACAGGTTTGCGTCCACCGTTACCTCATCGATATCTGTGGATGTCGTCTGATCGAAGGCAGGCAGGCGGATATACGCCAGGTCCGCACCGGATGAGTCGTGGGCGGCAATATGAATCGGATCGTCGGTTGCCGGATCACCGTCGGTCTCGAGCGCCATCGACACATAACTGCCGACGAAGCTGCTGCTTATGGCGGCAGGTGTCGAGAAGTTCACTGCCTGCTGCGGGTCCGCGCCGTCGATCGGCTCAGGGATAGTGCCGCCGGCTGTGGTGGCAGAGTAGACCAGCTCGAGCCGGCTCTGCGACTGATCGTAGTAGACGATGACCACGACTCCGCCGTCGGTGACTCCCATATCAAAGTACTGGCTTGCCGAGGCCGTAACCCCATGTCGTGTCGTGTCGCCCGCCGTGACGCCGTCTAGCTCGTTCATGTTCGCACCACCGGTGTCATTGAAATCCGTGTCTGCACCTCCACTTGGATCCTGTCCGACCTGAAGGTTGCGGAAGATGATCTGCCCGGTGTTCGAATCGAAGAAGCTCATGTAGAGCGTGGCCGAGTCGCCGGCTGCGGTGCTGTCACCGCGCGCGACCAACCGCGGGTTCTTGTAGCGTCCGACCAGAAGGCTCGGGTCATAGTCTAGCTCGTCAAGTACGACGGCATCGTTATTGTTGAACTCCGCCCGGTTGCCCGAGTATCCAGCCCAGTACACCTGCGTAGCGCCACCGAAGTCCTGGTATCCCGTGCCAAAGTTGCCGGTGTAGTCGGTGGCGTACTCGCCGTAGATGTAGTACTGCTGCATCGAATTGAATGTTGACGAGCTCAACTGATGGTAAATGCCGCTGTCGTCACGGGCAAGTGCGTAGTACTGGAAGCCCAGGCCGCGGATAAGTCCGATTTCGTTCGTTGTGGCTGTTCCGCCAATGCCGCTTTCGCCCGTTACGCGGCCGCGTGTGAACTGGAGATCGTTTGCGGCGCTGTCGTTGATATAGCCGAAAACGGGCAAATCACCGTCCATGATCATTTCGTGCCAGTACGCGTTCTGGAAGCCCGTATCGAATACGTCGAAGACGCGCACGTAGCGGTCGTCGTTTAGGGTTGGGTTCTCCTGCGCGGTGCTCGGCTCCTCGTGATACGCGAGGTTGCCATTTACGTTGTTGGGTGCCGGAAGCGGCGTCGTCGCACTACCGCCGACTAACGCAACGTACCCGGAGCCGGTGGCGTTCTTTCTGACCGTTACCGAGCGGTTGTCAGCCGCAACGGACTCGATCGTGAGAGATTGTCCCTGCAACGTTGTGCCGACGAGGCCATCGGGATCGGGCCCGACGCGAACCCCGTCTGCCATCGGGTCGAGGTTGAAGCCGGTGATGGTAATTGTGTCCGCGGCATCATCACTGTACTGAATCGAGTACGAGCCGGTGGCGCTCCGGATGTTGCGATCACGGACCCCCGTAAGGTCGGTGGATAGCCCCTTAACATACGGCACCACATCCACCGTATACGCCGGCACGTTGTTTGCAGTCACATCGCCCGGCACTGCGTTCTCGATCTCGCTCGATGCGTTGGTGTTGGTGCCGGCGGAGAGGCTGCGCTTGTCCACGGCCAGGGCGCGGATGACGGTGTCTATGGCGGCAACGCCGCTCACGCGGGAGCTGTCCCAGTCGAGCTGCCAGCTGACTTCGTGACCGCTCTGGTCGAGCGTGCTTTCGGTAACGGTGAACTTCCAGCCCTCACCGGCCCACTGGTCTGTGCCGGTCCAGGTGCCGCCGGAGAATGTTGCCATGCGGCTGTAGGTGGTCGCGAGGGTCTCGGTTGCACCGTCTTCGTCGGTGTCGAACTCGGCACTGGTGGCGCCGGCGCCGGTAAAACCAAACCCGTCAATGGCCATCCAGAGGCTCGTCAGACGCTGGTCATCGTAGGCGGTGCCGCGGATGCTGATCTGACCGGAGACGTCGGGGTCTGTGCCGTTTACCACGCCGGTTATCTCGATGTGGCCGTTCTCGCGGCTGTTCTCGTAGAGGCTGTTGTCGCTCTCGTCGTTCCAGAAAAAGGGGCTCACCACCACCTTCGGCTGCACCTCGTCGACGATGTCGACCAGGATCGGTGCGGTAAGTTCGGCGCTCAGGCTGTCCGTGCCCGGAGTGGATTCCTCGGTGCTGTCCCAGATGGTGAACACCAGGTTCTTCGGCGTCCCCGAGGTGTCGGCGCCCAGGTCGGCCTCGGTGAGCTCCACGGTCTGCACGGCGGAAAGCTCGTCGGCGCGAAGAGGCTGCAGGGTACGGAGGGTGCTCCCGTCGACTGACAGGTCGTACTGCAGTGCGCCGTTTCCGCCCACCACGTCGATGTCCGCTGCGGTGAGGGTCTTGGCGACGAAGGCATCGGAGGCCACGGTGGCGGTCTGTTGCTCGTTACCCTCGGGGTCGAGGGCGCTGAAAGCCGGTTCCTTCTCGTCCGCATCGACCGTTCCGCTGCCGTCGAGGTCGGTGCCGAGCGTGATACCCGCAAGAAGCGGACGGTTGTTGGCAATGCTCGTTGTGACCGAGTCCGTTACGAAGTTTCCCGCCTCGTCGAAGCTGACCCAGTGGACCTCTATGGGCCCGTCGGGAATGTTCTTGGAGTCGATGGAGGCGGTCCATTGAT
>JAAAOH010000013.1 GCA_009908925.1 Spirochaetota bacterium
GCATAGAAGCCCGCCCGCCGGAGCGGAGACGGAAACGTCGTCCACGGCCGGATGGTCGGCGCCGGGAAATCGCCTGGTCAGATGCTCGAGCGAGACCTCGGTCATACCTTCCCCAGTCCACTGAGTGCGGCGGAGCGCCCCGTGAGGTAGCGGGCGGTCGCCGCGAGGATGAGAATCGCCGGAAGCACGAAGATGATGGCAAGAGCGGCGGTCACCGCGTGATCCCCCGATGTTGCGAAGGAGAACAGCAGGATCGGCAGCGTCACTACGCGGCCGCCTCCAACCATCAGGGTGAGCACGTACTGACTCCAGGATACCAGAAACACGAAGAGCGAGCCGATCATGACGCCGGGGAACACGCTCGGCAGCGTAATATGGCGCAGCACCTGCAGCGGCCGCGCGCCGAGACTGCGCGCCTGCGCCTCGAAGTTCCTGTCGTAGTTCGCGAAAACCCCTTTCATCACCAGAATCATATACGGAAGCGTGGGAAGCAGGTGGGAGAGGATGACACCGGTGCGGGTATCGGCAAGCCCGATCCGAATGAAGACCACCTGTATGCCCATGATGACCGCAATGCCCGGCACGATGAGGGGAGCGAGAATGAGAATCTCGAGCCCGTCCTTCCCCCCGAGCCGCGTGGTCCCGAGCGCACGCCCGGCCGGTACGCCGAGGAGGATGTTGATGGCGGTGACTGCGGCGCCGATCAGCAGGCTGTTCACGACAGCGGCAAGCACGCGGGACGCAGGCGAGACCAGATATGCCCAACCGCGGAGGCTGAGCTCAGCGGGAAGCAGACTCGGGAAGAACCACCTATGGCTCACCGACCACACCCCGAGGGGCAGAAACGGAAGCGCCACGAGAAGGATGATGCCGGCGATGGAAGCGCGATGTGCGACGGTGCCGCTCTCGAGCCTCATGCGCGTCCTCCGATCGCCCGTCGTGTCGCGAGGCGGTAGAGGTAGACGAGGAAGAGCACGAACACCGCGATGAACATGCTCGTCGCCATCGCCTGCGGGCGGGCTGCGAGGTCAACATCGATGTAGAGCCGGTAGGCGAAGACCGCCAGCATCGAGGGGAAAGTCTTTCCGAGCAGAAACGGCACCTCGAAGGAGCCGAAGGTGAAGGCAAAGATGATGATGGACGCCGGCACGAGACCGGGCGCCACCAGGGGGATGAGAACGTGACGGAGCGTCTGCCCCGGTGTGGCCCCGAGGGAGCGGGCGAGCTGCTCGTAGTCCGCGCCGATGGACTGAAGCACCGCAAGCGCGATCAACCCGATGAAGGGGATCTGCTTCCACATGTACACCAGGATGATGGCGACGCCCCAGTCATCGTGGACCACCGCGGGAAACTCCGCGGGTGCGGCAATCATGCCGAGCTGATGCAGCACACGGGCGAGAAGCCCGCTCTGGGAGACGAGCATCATCATGCCGACGGCTACCACGAGGTACGGCATGGTAAGCGGCAGCTGATAGACGAACGTGGCAACGCGCTTGCCGCGAAAGGGGCGCCTGAGCGCGAGTGCGGTGGCGAAGCCGAAGACGACGGTCAGGGTCGTCGTCACGACGGATACGAATACGGTGAGGCCCAGCGAGCGCAGAAACCCCGGACTGGTCAGCACTTCGCGATAGGCGTCGAAGCCGAAATCGGTCATCCCGATGACGGGGAAATAGCCGAGACTCTGGGTCAGCCCCAGCGCCAGGCCGCCGGCGAACAGAGCAAGGAGAATGACCAGCGCAGGCCCGAGCATGAGAACGACGGTAAGACGGGGCTTCATCACCGTTGAAGGACGTTGGACCTCCATCCCTCCTCGACGGCCTCGATCCAGCCGGCCTGGGGCTCGGGAACGCTGTGTTCCTGGAGAACCCCGGGCTCGAGCACGGCCGGCGACCGCGGCAGATTCTCGAAACGGCGCCGCCACTCCTCGGGTAACCGGTCGATCGAGAGGACGGTCGGATCCCCCCAGACCCCGGTCCTGGACTTCTCGAGCTGCGTCGCAGGTTCGAGAAGGTAGTTCGCGACGACCATGGCCGCCGCCTTGTGCGGCGAGTTGAAGGGGATGGCCACGTAGTGAGTGTTGGTCAGCGTTCCCCCCTCGAAGACGAAGGTGCGGGCACTCTCCGGATAGCGGCCCTGCTCTATGAGGTTCGCGGCGTAGCGCGGATTGTAGTCCATATCGAAATCTACCTCGGCGTTGGCGAAGAGGCTCTGAAGCCGCGTTCTCGTCTCCGGATAGGTCTCGCCCTCGCGCCAGAGATAGGGCTCGAGCTCGTTCAGTGTCTCCCAGACTTCTGGCGCAATCTCTTCGTAGAGCTCCCGGTCGAAGGGCTGCTGGAACGCTTCGTAGCCTCCGGCAATGTGATACCACACATGGCGCACGAAGGCGGAGCCGTTGAAATCCGGCGGCGCGGGGTAGGTAAAGCGTCCCGGGTTCCGCCGTGCCCACGCGAGGAGCGCGTCTATACTTCGGGGCGGGTCGGGAAGGCGTTCGCTGTCATAGACCATAACGAACTGGGCCCCGCCGTACGGGGACTCGTAGCCCTCTACGGGATAGCCGAAATCGTTTCTGATGACGGGGTTCTCCGTGTTCACGTACTGCATGTTGGGAAGCTTCGAGGCGTAGGGACCGAACAGAAGATCCGCCTCCTTCATGGTGCGGAAGTTCTCTCCGTTGATCCATACCAGATCGACCGAACCGTTTTCCAGACGACCGGCCTGCTTCTCGCCGAGCACCTTGTTCACGAACACGCTCGCGTCGGTAACCGGCACCATGTTGAGATTGATGCCGTATTCCTCCTGTACGCGGCCTCCCACATATCCCTGGACGAACCCGTTTATCGAGTCGGAGCCGCCCCACATGTAAAAGAAGACTTCCTGTCCCTCGGCCTCCGCGACGATCTCTTCCCAGCTCATGGACCCCACTCGATCGGCAAAGGTGGATTGGTCGGCACTCGTTCCGCTCGCGCCCCGGTCGCCGGCCTGCCCTCCTCCGGCTTCGGCGCCACCGGCTTCCGCTCCCCCGGCTTCCCCGCCGCCGGCCGGAAACGAGACCCCCGCGACCGATATAAGGAGTATCAGTACCGCGACGGCCGGCTTCAGAGCCGCACCCCGCACGAGTCTCAGGAAAGTCGTCGGCATCCGCATCACATCCCCCTTCGGTTACGGTAGGGGTAAGGTACCGTCGCCTCGGTGTCGGTGGCAACACGGAGCCCGGAATCCCGGCAAAAAAGTTGCGCCTGCAAGCAAGACCGCCGATCCCCGGCGCCGGGGGCACTCCCCGGGCAAGCGCGGCGGGCGGCACCCCGCCGGGGTGAACGCCGCTGCCGACCGCGACCTCCCAGCGCTCAGCTCACCGCCGCCCGCCAGACAAAATCCGGGAGCACGTGCAGGCCCGCCGGGTAGGAGCTTCCCTCGTGTACGAGAAAGCCGAGCGCCTCGGTCAGCACGGCGAGCGTGACATCGAAGGCGTTGAGGCTGTCCCCGGCGCCGGCCACGAGGTTGAGCATTGACCCGCCGGCGAGCAGGTACACCCGCCTGTCGCCGAGGGAGATCTCCTCCACGAAGGGGATGATCTCCCGGTGGTCGTGGCTTCTGAGGTAGGCGACGTCGATCTCCCCGGGCCGATGCCCGACGTTCAGCAGAAAGGCCCCGTCGGGCAACCGATCTATGAGCGCGGCGCCGACAACCCCGTCCGCCCCGGTAGCGGTGGCCACGACATCCGCGCGCGCCGCCGCCTCGGGGAGCTCGGCCACCTCCCAGCCCGCGTACGCAGCCCGCAGCCGCCGGGCGGGATCCCGCTCGGCGACCATCACGTGGGCTCCGTAGGCCTTCGCACTGTCGGCCACGCCGGCGCCGACATCTCCGTATCCGATAACGAGCACCGTCTTCTCGTGCAGGGTGAGACCGGTGCGGGCGAAAAAGGTATGCCAGGCGGTGAGGCCCACCATGTGGCGGTTGTGCAGCCCCTCCTTCACCGGTAGGTCGTCCCAGTTGAACACGGGATAGTCGAGGTCCAGACCCCGGATCCGACTGATGCCCGAGCCGGTCGCCTCGAGACTCCCGCGGACGCTGCCGCGGTCTCGCCCGCCGCCGGGCCGGCGTGCCCGCGCCGCCGATAGCTCCGCCCCCATCTCGCAGAGGTGCGTGGGCTCCCACTCGAGGGCGGCATCCGCCGCCGCGCGGTACTCCTTCATCGACATGCCCCGATACGCCGAGGCCTCCGCCCCCTGTGCGCACAGGTGCTCCACCACGTCGTCGCGCACGGTATCGGGGTTGCAGGTCGTCAGGTACGCAGCCCCGCCCCGCGCGAGCACGCCCTCGACAAAGGGAATCATCTTCGGGTCGAGGTGCATGCTGAAGGCGATGCGGAACCCCTCGAGGCTCGGCAGGCGCTTCACTGCACCGGCGAGGCGGGGCATCTGCCGTCTCATCCACTCGGCCTGTTGTTCTCTGCCTGCTCCCTGTATCACGGGGCATAGTAGGCAGGAGTACGACGTGATCGTCAAGGTACCGTGGTCGTCGTGCTGATTTCGTCACCCGGCGTGACAATCCGAAGCGCTGCGCATATTATTGTCCTACCATGGGTACCTTCTCGAAACGAACAGCAATTCTCGCGACGGCACTGCTTCTTCTCGTCACGGCCGGCCTCACCGCGGCCGGCACGCAGGAGCCTGCCGACGCGCTCGACGCACCGCAGACCCTGCTCCCCCTCGATGAAAACATCGACTACGGACAGTTCGCCAACGGCATCACCTATTACATCCGCGAAAACCCGGAGCCGCGAAACCGCGCCTCACTGCGGCTCGTCGTGGATGCCGGGTCCGTCCTCGAGACCGACCAACAGCTCGGCCTCGCCCACTTCGCCGAGCACATGGCCTTCAACGGGACGGAGGACTTCGCGGGGAATGAGATCATCTCGTTTCTCGAGTCGCTGGGCATGCGCTTCGGGCCGGACCTCAACGCCTACACCAGCTTCGACGAAACGGTCTACATCCTCGAGGTGCCGACCGACGACGAGGAGAAGATGAAGTCCGGCTTTCACGTGCTCGAGCAATGGGCGACCGCGATAAGCTTCGATCCCGAGGAAGTGGACGCCGAGCGCGGCGTGATCCTCGAGGAATGGCGGGTCGGCCGCGGCGCCTCCGCGCGCATGCGTGACCAGCATCTGCCGGTGATTTTCCGCGGCTCCCGCTACGCCGAGCGGCTGCCTATCGGGGAACCGGAGATCATTCGCAACTTCGAGCGTCAGCTTCTCGTCGACTTCTACCAGACGTGGTACCGCCCCGAGCTCATGGGAGTCATCGCGGTGGGTGACTTCGACGCGAGCCGGGTGAAGGAGCTCATCACCGAGTACTTCGAACCGTTAGAGCCACGGCCAGCCGCGCCCGAGCGTCGTGAGTTCGACGTCCCGGGCCACGAAGAGACCCTCGTCTCGGTCGCGACGGACCCCGAGGCAACGCAGACTCGGGTCAGTGTCTACGTCAAACACGACCCCGAGCCCTTCAACACCGTCGGAGACTATCGCCGGAGCATCATTCGAAGCCTCTACAGCATCATGCTGAACAACCGGCTGAGCGAGATCGCCGACGACCCCGATGCCCCCTTCCTCGAGGCCGGGGTCGGTCGAACGGGGCTTGTGCGAAACGCCGAGGTGAACGTGCTGACCGCCCTCACCGAACCGAACGGTATCTCCCGGGGCCTCGATGCGGTACTCCGCGAGACGCTTCGCACCCGCGAGCACGGCTTCGCCGCTTCGGAGCTCGACCGCGCGAAACGGGAGCTCGAAGCATCCTATCGCCGTGCCTACGAAGAGCGCTCGAAAACGAGGTCCGCGAGCTATGCGCAGGAGTATGGACGTCACCTTCTCGAGGAGGAAGCCTCACCGGGCATCGAGTACGAGTACGGGCTCGTCACTGCGGCACTGCCGGACATTTCCCTCGACGAGGTACGCGCCGTTGCGAACGACTATCTCGGCGAGGAGAACCGCGTGGTGACGGTCAGCGCTCCCGAAACCGAGGGCTCGGTCATTCCCGACGAGAAGGAGATCCTCGACGTGATCGAAGGCGCACGGCGTGCGCGTCTTGAGGCCTATGAGGCAACCGTCACCGATGAGCCGCTCATGGCCGAACTGCCCGAGCCGGGACACATTGCCGACGAGACCACCCGGGAAGAGATCGGGGTCACCGAGTGGCGGCTCTCCAACGGCGCCCGCGTGGTGATAAAGCCGACCGACTTCAAGAACGACGAGATACTATTCGGCGCGCTGAGCTCCGGCGGTACGTCTCTCGCCTCCGATGAGACCTTCCGCTCAGCCGCGCAGGCTGCATCCAT
>JAAAOH010000225.1 GCA_009908925.1 Spirochaetota bacterium
GCACGGGTTTGCCGGGCGCGTCCTTGCGTCCCGTTTCCTTGATGAGACCGCGCTGGAGAAGCAGCCGGATCATATTGTCGGCTGATACACCCCGGAGGTTTTCGATCTCCCCTCGGGTGATCGGCTGCGCGTACGCAACGATCGACAACGTCTCGAGTGCGGCTTTGGACAGTCTCGCGTCGCGACGCTTGCCGTAGTGATCTTTCAGATGCTCCCATAACGCGCGCTTGGGTGCAAGCCCCACCCCGTCCTCGAGTCGAGTGAGTTCGATTCCCCGATGCTCGCTCGCGTAGTCCTCTTCGAGGGCGGCAAGAACTCGCCGGACCACCTCGCGGGAGAGGCCGCTTACCGTCGAAAGGCGACGCTCGTCGACCGGTTCCGACTCGAGATAGAGAATAGCTTCGATCAGTGCCTTTTCCTGCGTCAATTCCATGAGCGAATACGAATATCTCCGAACATGCGATTCTGCAGCAGCCGGATCCTGCGGGACTTCACCGCCTCGAGAACAGCGAGAAACGCGCAGACCACATCCATGATGGACTCGCGCTGCTGAATGAGGTCGGTGAACAGGAACTCACCTTTGCTTTCGAGGAACTCCTCGATGAGGCTGAGCTTCTCGTTCACCGAGACCTCTTCGTAGAGGTCGAACACCCGCTCATCGGAGAGCCCCTCCATGATGGTGGAGAAGGACTTCAACAGGTCCCAGACATCGATGCGTACCCACAGGTCGTCGTCCTCGGAGAACGGAAGAACCGGCTGCTTCTTCTTGCGCTCGATGACCCACTCCGATTCCTGCTGTTTCTCGTCCATGAGATGGGAGAGCTTCTTGAAGCGCTGGTACTCGATGAGTTTCTCCACCAGCTCCTGTCTCGGATCGTCCTCATCATCCTCGAGCGCCTCGCCGGGTAAGAGCATCCTCGACTTGATGTACAGCAACGTAGCGGCCATAAGGTAGAAGTCGGTGATGTTATCGAGGTCGACACTCGCCACCCACTCGAGGTACTCGAGGTACTGCCGCGTGATCTCGGCAATGGGAATGTCGTGAATATCGATCTCGGAGCGCTTAATGAGGAAGAGCAGAAGGTCGAGCGGTCCTTCGAACTGGTTAACTCGAAAGCGCTGTCCCTGCTCCTGCTGTTGTTCCGGCATCCGTGGTCAGGTTTGTCCTCCACCGCGAGTATACGGCTGCTCGGTGGCGAGGTAAATACCCTGACCCGTGAGCCCGTCGAGAAACGATTCGTAGCGCACGCCGGTCCGCGGGTCGGACATGTCGGGGGCGAGGTCGAGAAGCGGCCGCAGTGCGAAGGCGCGCGCTGTAAGACCGGGATGAGGGAGTGTCAGCTGCTCATCATCCTGTACCCGATCTCCGTAGAGGAGCACATCGATGTCGAGCGATCTCGGTCCTTTGAGAATCTCCGCGCTGCGGTTGCGCCCGGCGTCGGTCTCTATCCGCTGTGCGGCGTCGAGAAGATCGAGCGGAGTGAGTGCGCAGCGTCCGGTCACACAGGCATTCAGGAAGGCCGGTTGTTTCTCGTACTCGAGCGGCTCGGTTTCGTATACGGGCGACACTCGAAGATCGGCGAGGAGGCTCTCGAGGCGCGCGAACGCAAATTGGAGATGGGCAAGGCGATTTCCGACGTTACTTCCGATCCCGAGATAAACTCGTGCGAGCACGGGCATGTTCAGAAGAGCTCGTCCTCGCCCGACTCCGCGCCGGAATCCGGAGCGTTATCTGCTGCCGACGGCGTTGCAGTCTCGGCCTCCGCGCCCGGTTTCGCCTTGCTGCCGCCACTGCTTTTGCCGCCGCTGGCCTTGGCATCCGTGGCCCCGGCCCCGGCGGCTTTCGCGTCGCCACCCCTGGCATCGGCGGCCTTGCCGGATCCGCTCTGTGATTCGGCGGCGTATCGTTCGGGAAAGATTGCGCGTCGGGCCTTGTCTTCGATGTCGGCGGCAATCTCCGGGTTCTTCTCGAGGAAGTCCTTGACGTTCTCGCGCCCCTGGCCAATGCGCTCCTCTCCGTAGGAATACCAGCTGCCGCTCTTGGAGATGACGTCGTACTTTATCCCGGCGTCGAGCAGACTGCCGGTGGCGGAGATACCCTTGCCGAACATGATCTCCACCTCGGCCTTGCGAAACGGCGGGGCCACCTTATTCTTCACGATCTTCACGCGAACGCGATTGCCGATGGCGTCGTCGGTTCCCTTGGTGATGGTCTCGATCCGCCGAACCTCCACGCGAACGGAGGAGTAGAACTTCAGTGCCTTGCCGCCCGTCGTGGTTTCGGGATTGCCGAACATCACCCCGATCTTCATGCGGATCTGGTTTATGAAGACGAGACAGGTGCCGGACTTCGAGATGGTTCCGGTGAGCTTGCGCAGTGCCTGACTCATGAGGCGAGCCTGGAGCCCGACGTGGGAGTCGCCCATATCGCCCTCGATTTCAGCCTGGGGCGTAAGGGCCGCGACCGAATCAACCACGATGATGTCCACCGAGCCCGATCGCACGAGGGTTTCGGCGATTTCGAGCGCCTGCTCGCCGGTGTCGGGCTGAGATACCCACAGCTCGTCCACGTTCACCCCGAGCGCGCGGGCATAGGTGGGGTCGAGCGCATGCTCGGCGTCCACGAATGCAGCAATGCCGCCTATTTTCTGCGCCTCGGCAATCGCGTGCAGTGCGAGCGTGGTCTTTCCGGAGGACTCCGGTCCGAAGACCTCTACCACGCGGCCCTTCGGGTAGCCACCGAGCCCGAGCGCCTCGTCAATCATGATGGACCCGCTGGGGATGACCTTGATCCCGCTTGTGTCCGTTCCCTGCCCCATCTTCATAAGGGAGCCCTTGCCGAACTGCTTCTCGATCTGCAGCCGGGCCGCCTCTATCGCCCGCTCTTTGTCATCGGTGTTTTCGAGATCACGTGTCTCGGTGTCTTTCTTTGCCATACTAATCCTCTCCCGTAGTGGGGGTTCGAGCGTTCACAGACTACTACGGGTAAAACGGGCGTGGTGCTTCACGGTTCCGGCGAAAATATTAACCTCCACCCGGCAGTCGGTCAATATGAGCGCCGATACTGTAGGTGTATGTCCATCGCAGCGTGCAGGACCATGCCGCAGTATCTACTGATTTCCCTGGCCCTCATCACCGGCGTCCGGGCGGCGGTGGCACCAACGCCCGCCACCGCACAAAGCGGCAACTGGGCGGCTGTCGCCGAAGCGAGCGGCCCTGCGCAGGACGACTTCATCACCGAGCTTCTGGCTACCCTGCCCCTCACCGACGCCCTCACGGTTGCCCGCTCCCTGCCGCGCCGCGAGGCCGCCGACATCGGTGCGCCGCTCCGCGCCCTTCACCGTGGCCCCCATGCCGGCACACAGCGGGCGGAGCTCCTTACCCGCGTCGCCTTCGACGCGCTGCATGCCCTCCCGGCGGCCCGCCGAGCTCCCGCACTCGAGACGAATGCGGGGCTGTTGCGGCACTTTCTTGAAGAGAGTCCGCGCCTCGAGTCGGCCATGCTTCGGGCTGCGGTGTGGCGGGCGGCGGCAGCCTCTACCGGGGAGAAACGACGGGAGATGCTGCCCGAAGCGCGCGCCGCGGCATCCGCCCTCCACGCCCGCTTTGCCGCCGGAGCCGACGCTCGGGTCGACGACGATGCGCCGGGCAGAAGGGAGGATCCGGAGCTTGTCGCAGAGGCCATTGCGTTCTTCTCCTACGTGGCTGCAACGCCCGACGGCACGCTCGCGGCGCTCGTCGACGCCATACGCGAGGAGTCCCGCAACGGGGCGCTCGTTGAGCGGGCCCGAACGGTACTTGAGAGTCGTTAGCACCGCCCGCGTCCGACGTCGGCACTTCGAACCGTTAGAACGCCTTCTCGGAGTCGATGAGAATGGTCACCGGCCCGTCGTTCGTGTAGCGCACCTGCATGTGCGCCCGAAACACACCGGTTGCCACCTCGAGCCCCATCGTTCGAAGCTCTTCGACGAAGCGCTCGTATACGGGTGTTGCAAGCTCGGGCGGGGCCGCCCGATTGTAGGATGGTCGCCTGCCCTTTCTCGTATCACCGTAGAGGGTGAACTGCGAGACCACGCAGGCGGCGCCGCCTGTGTCGAGGAGCGAGCGGTTCATCACGCCGTCCTCGTCGTCAACAATGCGAAGATTCGCGACCTTTCCGGCCACCTGGGTGATCTC
Organism: Spirochaetota bacterium; assembly: GCA_009908925.1. GTDB lineage: Bacteria > Spirochaetota > Spirochaetia > DSM-27196 > PWMO01 > JAAAOH01. The sequence goes on from JAAAOH010000225.1 coordinate 4,177, forward strand.
CCGGGGACCGTCGTCAGGCTTGATGCCGAGATAGATAAGGGCGCCCCTGCCGATAGCGCCGACGATCTCGCCATCGACTTCTATACTGCAGTCCACCACACGCTGTACGACAGCTCTCATCCCCGTCCGCTCCTCTCGCGTTGCTTCGGCGCGAGCTACTCGCCCCCCGGTTGTATCCGCCGAACGGCCACGCCTCGAAGGCCGGTCAGCTCGGAATCGGCAATGACCTCGGCAATGACCTCAACCGACATGGCTGACTCGATACGAGCGGCAAAGTTCAGTCGCACGGGAACAACGCCTTCGAGTACCTGTTGGTTCTCATATCCGACGAGGAGATCGAAGGTGATCGCATCGTCGCCGATACTGACATTTGCCGCGCGGCCGCGCCACCGAACGTAACATCCCTCGTAGAGCCGGGGCTCCTCAGAGACCTCGCGATAGGAGAAGTTCTCGCCGAAATCCGTGAAATTGGGCTCGCGGAGGTAGTCGGTGAGAAGCAGCGCCCGCTCCTTGAGATCCGCGGAGGCGTTTGAGTGCAGTAGACGGTTAATGGAGCGCCGCGCGAGGTTATCCTCGCCGTCGTGGAACTGGTCCCGGATCCGGTCGAAGAGCCGTTCCACCTCCCGTTCGGTGAGAACATAGCGGAAATCGCCGGTGTACTGAATGAGCTGCTCACCCTCGGTGTCGATGTCCAGGACTTCAGCGCCCTGCCGCTCCTCGGCGGGGGGCCGGTCGAAGAGATCACTCCAGGGCACGAAGAAGAAGCCGATCGCGAGGACGGCGATCATAGCGCCGGCGCCTGCCCACAGGGCCGCTTTGTGCAGCGGAAACGGCTTTGCCGGAAGGATTCGGTTGATGCGGCCCTCGCGAAAGAGCTCCTGGACCTCGGCCTGTGTTCCCGCCTCGCGTAATGCCGCGAGTCCGCGCCGCGCCTGGGGATTGCGTGGGTCGACGTCCAGAACGTCCAACCAGAGCCGGAGCGCGTCCTGGGTCTCGTTTCGACGAAGATGCACCGCGGCGAGGCCCAGAAGGGAATCGGTATCATCCGGGGTGAGCTGGGCGCTTCGGCTGAGGTATGAGTATGCGCCGCCGAGATCGCCCATCTGCAGGCATGACATCCCGAGCAGATAGTAGAAGCGGGGATGCTCCCGATACATGAACACCTGTGGCTCGAGCAGATGGATTACATCGGAGTAGCGGCCGGAGGCAAAGAGGCGTTCCGCCTTCTTGAGTCCCTGAGTCTTCATTCGGCGTGTGGCTACCGCGTGTCGTAGGCTTCCTGGCGGTTCTCGAGCTGCCGCAGGATTTCCTCGACCACTTCCACGTCCTCTGCGTCGAGCTCCGCGTCTTCAGAGAGAAGCGTGTCGATCTCGTCGAGGAGATCATTGACAGATACCAGTTCCTCCCGGGCCGTCCGCGCATCCAGCTCCGGCGCTGTTTCATCGCGGGCACGATCAAGGAGTTCCGCGCTCTCGGTTCGGTCCACGGAGTAATTCCCGTAGCCGGCGGGGTCAAGATTCCCGACGAGGGTCGTTATTCGTCGAGACTCGCCCGGTGCGAGTTCTTCGGCACCGTAATACACTGCGGCCGCCGAATCGTCGATGGAGTATGGGAGCAGGCTGAAGGTACGGTCGGCATTGACGGTGTAGTCGTAGGTGGCTTCCGTCAGTCGCTTCCAGTTTGCGAAGACCACACGTTCCGGGCTCGTGATGCCCTCTCCCGCGATCAGCTGCTGAAAGCCCACACTCTCGCGCTCGGGATCCTGCGTGGCCCACCATGAGCGGGCCGCGGAGGGCGTTAGTTCGGTCTCCGACCGCAGACGCTCCCCGCCGGCAAGCATGAAGTGCGCCTGGCGGGACTCCGAGAGGTGTGTGTCAAAGAGGTATCTCGCCTCCACCTCGCGGGGAACCTCGGAGACGTTCTCGATGAGGAGCTCCACGATGACCGCGTTCGCCAGTCGTGCTGAGGTGGATGTCACAAAGGAAAACCGCTGGGTGATCCGCAGTACGCTGGATTCCCACACGAACGCTGCCCGTCCGCCCGCCTCACGCTCCACGCTCAGGTCGAAGCGTGGCGAGCTGCCGAGCCTGTATACGTCATTTCCGTCGCGAATCCGAATTCCCGAGGTTCGCGGGTCGGTATCA
>JAAAOH010000358.1 GCA_009908925.1 Spirochaetota bacterium
GCTCAGAGGCAGAAACTTCTGGTATGCATGCCATTCGGGGCGATCGCTGTAGCGTGGATGGCGGGGTTTATTTGCCATGCGTGCTCCACCGTCAGGTATAGCAACGGCTGGCCGGTACTGCAATACCGAGCTCCCGGAAAAGACACTCGCTTGACTGCAACCGGCTACCGCGTTATTATGTCATATACCCTACCGGGGTATAGTAACCAGGAGGCCGCAATGCGACGAACATACATACCAATCATACTGACCGCCCTGCTTCTGACCGTTTTCATCTCCGCTCCGATTCTCGCGGACGCAGTCGATCACCACGATCTCTCGGTCGAGGATGCCGTCGGGCAGATCCGGGACGAGCTCGAGCTCTCGGCGGAGGAACCGATAGACCCCGACCGCGTGCCACCGGAGATGCTCGAGCTACTCGGCGATGCCGTTATGGCCGAGATGGCGGTGACGGAGGCCCAGCACCAGTGGATGGACACCATGATGGGCGGGGAAGGCTCGGAGAGCCTGGCCTCGACACACCGGTGGATGGGCTATCGCTACCTCACCGGCGGCTACGGCGGCGGCTTCGGCCCCGGAGGCGCCCCCGGCTCGCGCGGCGCGTGGGGTCCCGGCCGGCGCGGCGGCATGCACGGCGGGATGATGGGCCCGGGCATGATGGGCCGGTGGGGCATGATGGGGAACCCGGAGTGGGGATCCTCACCTGACGCCTACGATTCCCCCGAAGAGATCGCCCGCCGCCGCTACGCGCAGGGAAAGATCACCCGGGACGAGTTCCGCGAAATAATGGATGAGCTCGAGAGATGATGGACGAGACGCAGAAAGAGAAAGTGGCCGCGCGACTGCGGCGTATCGAGGGACAGATCGGCGGTATCCGCAAGATGATCGAGGATGACCGCTACTGCATCGACATTCTCACCCAGACGAGCGCGGTGGTATCGGCCCTGCGCGGGGTCGAGGATCTGGTCATGCAGAACCACCTCAACACCTGCGTGGTCGACGCCATAAAGAGCGACGACGAGAGCGAGAAGCAGCAGAAGCTCGACGAGGTAATGGACGTTATCGGCAAGTTTCGCCGACACGGCTAGAACCGACGCGAGCAGAGGAGCATATACATGGACCAGGACACGAAACAGGTTGCCACGAAGCAACTGGAGATAGAGGGCATGCACTGCGCGAGTTGCGTGCAGGCCGTGGAGAAATCACTGAAGAACCTCGACGGGGTCGGGAACGCCTCGGTAAACCTTGCCACCGAGAGCGCAACGGTGGAGTTCGACCCGTCACAGGTTGATGTGGAACGCCTGCGCAAGGCGGTCTCCGACGCCGGATATGAGGCAAGCGAGCGAGGCCGAAGCACCACGCTGCGCATAGACGGCATGCATTGCGCGAGCTGCGTGGCGGCGGTGGAAAAATCGCTGAAGACGGTGCCGGGTGTGAAAACGGCATCCGTCAATCTTGCAACCGAGAGCGCCACGGTGAGCTACGACGACGGCAGCGTGGCCGTCGATGACCTCTCGGCCGCGGTCGACCGCGCCGGGTACCAGGTCGTCTCCGAGAGCGAGGCCGCGGCGCGTGACATGGATGCCGAGCTCGAGAAGGACGAGGCCAAGATCTCCGACGCCCGCAGGCGCATGTGGACCGCGTGGGGCGTCACCATTCCCATCATCCTCTGGATGCTCCCGGAGATGATCGCCGGCTACATGTTCCTCGGCGAGATCGGCCACAGTCTCGGCATGCTTCTCCTCGGAGCGGCCGCCGTCTTCATCCCGGGCTTCCCCACCATCAGGAGCGCCTGGAAGAGCGCGACTCATCTGGCGCCCAACATGGACGTCCTCATCGCGATGGGGACCATCGCTTCACTTGCGACCGGCGTTGTTGCGGTGCTTCACAGCTTCGGCCTCGCGCCGTCGTTTGCGAGCTTCGCCGGCGTCGCCGGTATGATAATGGCCTTCCACCTCACCGGCCGCTACATAGAAACCAAGGCCAAGGGCCGTGCGTCCCAGGCCATCAAGCAGCTTCTAACCCTCGAAGCCAAAGAGGCGACGGTAATCCGCGACGGCGAGGAAGTCACCGTCCCCGTCTCTTCGCTCCAGATAGACGACGTGATGGTCGTCCGCCCGGGCGAGAAGGTGCCGACCGACGGCGTCGTCGTCTCAGGGGAAAGCAGCCTCGACGAATCCCTTGCCACCGGCGAGTCCATGCCCGTCGACAAGAAGGAAGGTGATGAGGTCATCGGGGCCACGATGAACCAGCAGGGAATGATTCGGGTACGGGCGACCCGGGTGGGGAGCGACACCTTCCTCAGCCAGGTGATCCGCATGGTCGAGGAGGCTCAGGGCTCGAAGATCCCCATCCAGGCCCTCGCGGACCGCATCACCGGCATTTTCGTGCCTATCATCATTGCGCTCGCCGCCGCAACCCTCGGCGCCTGGCTCCTCTTCCCGGAGTTCTTCGGTGGCATCGCCGCCGCGGCCGGGCAATTCCTTCCATGGGTGAATCCCGGCATGGGCGCAGGCGCCCTCGCCCTCTACGCAACCATCGCGGTACTCGTTATCGCCTGTCCCTGCGCCCTCGGGCTTGCAACCCCCACTGCCCTCATGGTGGGCTCGGGGATGGGCGCGCAGAACGGCGTGCTCATTCGAAAGGGCGCGGCCATCCAGACCCTGAAGGACGTGACTACCATCGTCCTCGACAAGACCGGCACCATCACCGAGGGAAAGCCGCGGGTGACCGAGGTGATTGCCGCGGCCGACACCGCGGGTGACGGCCGGGTGGCGGGCGGAGCCGGCGCGGCAGACCCCGACAGCGCGGCCACCGGTAGCGCCGCGCGAGAAGTTCTCGCTGCCGCGGCGGCCGCAGAGCTCGGCTCGGAGCACCCCCTCGGCCGCGCGGTCGTCGCGCATGCCCGCGAAGAGGGCATCGAGGTGGCAGAGGCACGCGGATTCGAGGCCGTCACCGGCCACGGCATCCGGGCGAACGTGGCGGGAAGTCAGATCATGGTGGGCAGCGTTGAGCTCCTTGCCGACAGTGAGATCGAGCTCTCCGAGGCACTCGCCGGGCGCAAGCAGACCCTCGAGGCGGAGGCAAAGACGGTGATGGTCGTCACCCGTGACGGCGCCGCACTCGGGCTCGTGGCGGTCGCGGACACCGTCAAGTCCGACAGTCTCGAGGCGGTGGCCGCACTCCGCAAGCTGGGCTTCGAAACGGCGATGATCACCGGCGACAACGAGCGCACCGCCCGCGCCATAGCCGACCAGGTCGGCATAGACCGCGTGCTCGCCGAGGTCCTCCCCGACCGAAAGGCCGCCGAGGTACGCCGGCTTCAGGACGAGGGCCGGATGGTGGCCATGGTGGGCGACGGCATAAACGACGCCCCTGCGCTCACCCAGGCCGACGTCGGCATCGCAATCGGTACCGGCACCGACGTTGCCATCGAGTCGGGAGACATCGTGCTGGTGAAGGGAGACCTCTCGGCGGTCGTGAGAGCGGTCAAGCTCTCCCGCGCCACCTTCACCAAGATCCGGCAGAACCTCTTCTGGGCTTTCTTCTACAATGTGGTGATGATTCCGCTCGCGGTCATCGGCGTGATGCACCCGGTGCTCGCAGAGATCGCCATGGCCTTCAGCTCGATCAACGTGGTGACGAACTCCCGGCGCCTGCAGAAAGCGGACATCAGCCCGGCGGCGTAAGCCGCCGGGGCCGCGGGCCGTCTGTCGCCGGGTGCCGGGGGCGACGGCCCGGTCACCGCGGGCCGCGGGTTCAGCCCGCTTGCTGAGGGCCGTCACCCGGCAGGCGGTACGATATGGGCACCCATATTAAACTGTACACCTAACCTTATTTGCGGTAATATGAGTGCATGAAGACGACGGTCGAATTGAGTGACGCTCTCCTCTCCGAGCTCAAAAAGCAGGCGCGTAAGCAGGAGACCACCATGAAGGAGCTCATGGAGACGGCCATACGGCGCTACCTCGAGGGAACGCACTCCGCCGGCCGCGGCTATCACTTCGAGAATCATTCGTTCAGGGGAAACGGGGTCTGCGAGGGAGTCGAGGAAGGCTCCTGGGAGCAGATACGAGGGATGATCTACGAGGGGCGCGGCGGGTGATAGCGGTCGATACCAATATTCTGGTCTACTCCCACCGTGAAGACTCCTCCTTCCACGAGGCTGCTTTGGAGGCGGTTCGGGGCCTCGCCGAGTCGACCTCGCTGTGGGCGATTCCCTGGCCCGTCATACACGAGTTCCTGGCGGTGGTGACCCACCCTCACATCTACTCGCCGCCGACTCCCCTCGATGACGCGCTGCTGCAGGTGCGTCGCTGGATGGAAAGCCCGTCTTTCTCCGCGATTGCGGAAGCCGGCCCGATCTACTTCGATTACCTCGAGCACGTTCTCGGCGCAGCACACGCCGTGGGTCCACGGGTTCACGATGCACGAATTATCGGCATCTGTCTGGCACATGGTGTGGAAGAGCTCTGGTCGGCCGACAGGGATTTCTCCCGCTTCCCCGGACTGAAGCTCCGAAACCCGCTGGTTGCCTGAAGGTCCCGCGACGGCTACACGTTAAACCGGATGTTGAGAATATCGCCGTCCTTGACGCGATATTCCTTCCCCTCGAGGCGAAAGAGGCCCTTCTGCTTGACCGCGGCCTCCGAGCCGGCGCTCATGAGGTCTTCGTAGTTGAAGCACTCCGCGCGGATGAAGCCTTTGGCAAGGTCCGAATGTATGGTGCCGGCAGCGGCCTGGGCGTTCTCGCCGTCGCGGATCGTCCAGGCGCGCACCTCGTCCTCGCCCACGGTGAAGAAGCTGATGTAGCCGAGCATGCGATAGGCGAAGCGCGTAAGGCGGTTTCGGGCGGACTCGGTAATGCCGATGTCCTCCATGAACGCCGCCGCATCGTCAGGATCCATCCGGGAGAGCTCCATCTCGAAATTCCCGGCAAACTCGATGGCCGGGTAGCGCGCGCCGAGCCGCTCGAGCAGTTCCTCGTTTCTACCGTAGTTCTCCTCGCTCGAGTTGAGCACGAGGAGCACCTGCTTGGCGGTGAGAAAACGAAACCCGCTTATGATCTGGCGGTCCTCCGCGGTAAGCTCGAGCTCGCGCACGACGCCGCCTGAGTCGAGCTGATCCACGACGCGCTGCATCACCTTCTCTTCCGCCTGCGAGGCGGAGGTTTTCTTCCCGCGTGCATGGTCGCTCTTGATGCGCTCGAGGCGACGCTCGGCGACGACCTGGTCTGCAAGGATGAGCTCGGTCTGGATGGTATCGAGGTCCCGCTCGGCATCCGGCGCGCCGTAGGTTGCGTCCACGGTGGGGTTACTGAAGTTTCGAAGCACCAGCAAAAGCGCATCGGCGCTTCGCACCATTGTGATGCCCTCACCGGAGAAGATGCCGCCGCCCTCGCCTGCCGACTCGTCACTCGGAGCCCCGCCACCGACAAAATCGATGAACTCCGTCACGGCATAGATCGTCTTCTTCGGCTGATACATGCGCGAGAGCTCGTCCACGCGCGGATCACCAACATCGACTACGGCAACATTGGGCTCAACTCTGCTCGAGGTGTATTCAGCCACCTCGGCTTGCTGCCCGGTGAGGGCGTTAAAGATGGTGGTCTTGCCCGCTTTCGGCAGGCCGATTATTCCGATATTCATGTGGTGCCAGTATGCCCAAATCGCGGGGGACAGCGCAACGGGCCGGCGACACGCAACGGTCACGGGACGCAGGCTGCGGGAGGGTTGCAGCAAGGCTTGCATCAGGCGACATCGATGCATATGTTAGAGGAGCAAGGGGGAATTATGTCTCCACAGACCCGCCACAGAACAAAGCTCACCTATGAGGACTACGTGCATTTCCCCCGACGACGGTAATCGCCACGAGATCATCGATGGAGAGCACTACATGTCCCCGTCCCCGACCACCGCGCACCAGGACGCATCGCGACACATTCAGTTCCAACTCTACCGCGACATAGAGGAGAACGGGCTCGGGCGCGTCTATAACGCCCCGATGGATCTTCAGCTCTCGGACACCGACGTGGTGCAACCGGACCTCATGGTGATACTTGCCGAGCACCGCCACTACGTCTCCCCGTCTCGACTGCTCGGCCCGCCCGACCTGGTCGTCGAGATTCTCTCGCCCGGCACCGCCGAGCGCGACCGCTCGCTCAAGCTCAAGCTCTACGAGCAGCGCGGCGTGCCCGAGTACTGGCTCGTCGATCTCGATGCCCATTCGGTCTCGCGCTACCGTATCGGGGCCGCCGGCTACGAGCTCGCCGAGACCCGCG
>JAAAOH010000309.1 GCA_009908925.1 Spirochaetota bacterium
CGTCGCATATCACAACTGCAGGTCGGCGCTCGCTGAGCTCGCTCCCCCGGGCGGGGTCGAGATCGACCCAGTAGGCGGTGTAACGCTCAATCATCGAGGCGGTCTCCTGCGGTGTCGTCCCATTCGTCCCACTCAGCGCGCTCCGCTGCCTCGGCGGCCATCTCCCGATAGGATTCCCCGTAGCTGAGTGGCTCCTCGGCGCTGCCCGCGCGGCGAAGCAGAATACCCTCCCGGCGCTCCTCGAGCTCGAGGGTGTCGCCCTCGTTGACGCGACGCAAACGGGTGATGTAGAACGCAGCATGGATCAGTCATGGCACGCATGAGCCGCCCGCGCATCCATTTCTATCACCCCGGCAGCTGGATCAACGACCCCAACGGCCTGGTCTTCGCGGACGGGGTGTACCATCTCTTCTACCAGCAGAACCCCAACGGAACGGTGTGGGACGATATCCACTGGGGACACGCGACGAGTGCCGACGCCGTGAACTGGACGATCGAGCGGCCCGCTCTTGCGCCGGATGCCTCGAGCGGGCTTCCCTTTTCCGGGACAGCCTGCAACAACAGGACCGGCGAAACGGCCGGCTCGGATTCCCCGGTTACGGCGAACGGGCTACTCGCGCTTTTCACCCGCTCTCTGAGAACTGCCGGCGGAAGCCTGGAAGAGCAGTATCTGGCCCGCTACGACCGGGAATCGGCGACCTTCCGCGAGGTTTCGCCGAACCCCGTCATCCCGAATCCGGGGCTCCCGGATTTTAGAGATCCGAAGCTCTGGCGAAGCTCGGGCGGCTGGCATTCGGTCATCGCCTGTGGCGATCATCTGCGATTCTACCGCTCCGACGACCTGGTCACCTGGGAGGAAACCTCGAGGTTTGCCGCTCCCGTCGGCGCAGCCGGCGGCATCTGGGAGTGTCCCGACTTGCTGTCGTTTCGCGCCCCGGACGGGTCGACCGTGGATGTGCTCTTCGTGAGTATCGGGCAGCACGTGGCTTCCACCGCGGCAAACGTCGGATATTTCGTCGGCAACTTCGACGGCGAAGTCTTCCATCCCGACCGCGAATCGCCCTATCAGCCCTTTGACTGCGGCCTCGACTTCTATGCGGTCCAATCGTGGAGCGGCCTTGCCTCCGGGGCGCCTCTCGTCGTCGGGTGGATCGGGAACTGGGCGTATGCCGATCGCATTCCAGGCGACGACTTTGCCGGCTGTCTCTCCCTGCCGCGGAGCCTGGATCTCATTCGCAGAAACGGCCGCTGGACCCTGGCGCAGCGCCCGCTGCCCGCGTTTGCCGCACTGCGCCATACGCCGGCGGTGCCGCAGGCCGCGAGCGCTGGTCGGCTCGAGTGGCGCTTCGAGGCGGGGCGCGCCTTCGTGGCGAGGTGCTCCTGGGCGCCGGCAGCCGGCGACACCCTCGAGCTCGCGATAACCGACGCCGATGGGCGCTCGCTCTTTGTTTCCATCTCGGCGACGGGGGGCGAGTTTCGCCTCACCCTGGACCGCGGCCAGCTCTGGGACACCGACGTGCCGTCCGAGCGCATCACCGAGTTCACTGTAGACGCGGCCGCCGGCCGAGAGGTCGTCACCATGGAGCTCTACGTGGACACGTGCGCCGTTGAGCTCTTCTTCGACGACGGGGCGATTGCGGCGACCGAGATTGTCCCCTGGAGTGACAGTGAGCGAACCGCCGTCGCCCGGTGGAGTGCCGGGGGCGAAGACGACGTGAGCTGGGAAGTCATGCCGCTTAGGCCAATTTCGATCGGGTGAGGCCCGGGCAGGGGAGAAGGCCCGCTGAACGGGCCCGCCTACCCGAGCTCCCGCGTCACCCGCCGGGCGATGTCCTTTCCGTCCTTCGCAGCGGTGGGGAGACCGCCGCCGGGAGCGGTCCACTGGCCGATCATCGCGAAGCGCGAGAGGCCGGGCAGGGTCTTGGGAAGCGATGTGGAGACCGTCTGCGGGGTTGGGGCGAAGCCCTCGTAGCTTCCGCTTCGATTCGCCGTGTACCGGATGACGGTGTGGGGCGTGGAGACGTCCACGACCTCCACCGCTTCGCGGATGCCGCCGAAGGTGGTCTCGAGGTTGTCGATGACCGCCTTCGCGACCGCGTCCTTTGCCCCCTCATAGGCCGGCCGATCGTTTTGAGCCACATGGTGCCAGTAGTCGCCGTTCCAGGTGTTGAGCAGCACCGAGACGAAGGTCCCGCCCTCGGGCGCCAGGGTCGGATCGAAGTTGTAGACGGTGAGACTGGCCCGCTCATGCGTGCTTCCGTCGGGAAGCTCGATGGGGTCGGTCAGTCGAAGCATGCACGCGTGGGGCAGGTGCGAGAGATCCCGCCCTATGCCGAGCCCGACAAACACGCTCGATGGAAACAGCGGATAGGTGTCGTGCGCTTTCTGCAGTTTGGGTGATGTGAAACGCCCGCCGAGCATCGAGTTGAGGGTGGCGTAGCCGTCGGCCGCCGATATCACGTAGTCCGCCGGAATCTCCTCTCCGGAGTCGAGGCGGACACCAGTCGCCCGCCCGCCCTCGGTGAGGATCTCCGAGACCGGGGCGTTGTAGCGGACCTTCCCGCCGAGCTCGCGGTAGCGGCGTTCGATGTTTCTGGCGAGTCTCAGCGACCCGCCGACGGGGTAGCCCGCGCTCTTCGAGTGTTGCATTGCGAGCCCGAGCGACAGGGAGATGGAACTCCAGTCATCGGGGATGCCGGCGGAGAGCGCCTCGCGCAGTCGCGGATTGGTGAACCGCGCCGCGTACTCGCCTATTGTCGTTCGCGCCTGAGATATAATCTGAGGCATCCTCGCGAGAGTGGAAAGGCGCATTCCGAGGCGGGCCCCCGCCCCGAGCTCTTCCCCGGTCTCGCCATGGACGAACCCGGAGAGCTTTCGGAGCATGCGGGTGAAGCGGCGAATCTGCTGCTCGTCCTCCGGCGCCACGCGCAGTAGCTCCTCCTCGAGCCGGTCCGCGTCACTGTAGAGCGTCAGGGTTTCACCGTCCTCGAAGTTGAATTGCGTGAAAAACTCGTGGTCGATGATCGCGGTCCGGCTTCCGTCCTCGTTGTCGAATGCGCCGAGCTCATCCCACAACCCGTAGAAGCCGGCGCCCGGGCGCGAGCCCATTAGCCAGTGCACGCAGTAGTCGATCGTGTAGCCGCTCCGCTTCCAGGCCGTGCACAGACCGCCTGGGATAGAGTGCTTCTCCAGGATTTCGGTTTCGTAACCGCTTCGGGCGAGGTACGATCCTGCGGACAATCCGGCAATGCCGGCCCCGATGATAACGACGCGCGCTGTGTTCATGGACGTATAGTAGGGCGAGCCGAGGGAGCCTGCAAGCCTTTTTTGCAGGTGTCTGAGTTTGGCCCTATGCCGCGCTCAGCTCGAACGCTCCGCGATACCCGGGAGGGCATCAAGGGGAATATCGAGGCAGAAGAGTTCCGCCTCGCCGGCGGCGTTGCGCGTTACGCTGTGACTCGAGCGCACTCGCACCGGCGAGCCGTTCTTGTGCAGGAGTGTGAGCGTCTCGGGCGCGTGCGGGTGCTCGGTGATGATCATGTCCCGAACCGCTTCTCTGACCTCGCACACCATATCCGGCGGGATGATGAGGTCCCAGAGCTTTTCGCCGACAGCTTCCGCGGCGGTGTAGCCGTAGATGAGCTCAGAGGCGGCGTTCCAGTAGTTTGTTGTACCGTCGGCCGCGTAGCCCTGAACCGCCACCTCCCGCACCTGGGAGAGGACACTCTGGAACCGCTCCTCACTGTGGCTCAGTCGCAGCGCCATCTTCACGGAGGTCAGCAGAACTACGGGGCCGGCGCTTTTAACGACGTAGCCGTAGGAGGTGATCTTCTCGGTTCTCTCGACAATTTCGGTCTCGGTGTGGCCTGATAGAAACAGTACCGGAATTCTGTTCGTTGTCAGGATCTCGCGGGCCGCCTCGGTGCCGTCCATGCCCCGTCCGAGGTCAATGTCCATGAGTATCAAATCGATCCGCGTGCTTCGGGCTGGGTCGCGTACTGTCTCGACAGCCTGCTCCCCTGTATGGGCCTTTAGCACCGAATACCCCGCCCCCACGAGCGTTTGTTCTTCATAAAGCGCAATCAGCGCCTCGTCTTCCACCAGCAGGATTCCGGCGTCTGCCATTCTTACATTGTTGTACACAGCGTATATGGTATGTATTGCAAAGAATTATGCAACCCGGAGCCATAACACATCGCCACTCGCCGCGCCGGCGGCCGGAGTGCTATAGTGCGCGCATGGCCGAGCAGGCAGTATGGATAGAGTCGGAAACCGGAAATCCGCGGTTTCCCTATCGCATCGAGATCAGGCGTGGCGCCCAACAGGTGATCGCGCTGTGGGTGCAGGACCGGTGGCCGGGTTCGGGGAAGCAGATCTTCTGCCTACGCGAAGGGAAGTCGGAAGCGACCGACGACGCCGGAGAGCGGAACGCCGCCGGCGGGGATGACGCTGCCGCCGAGGCCGGGCTCCGCGAAGTCGACCGGGTTCCTATCACCAGGCTCGATCGATACGGCAAGCAGCTCTCGGTTATCCTCGACCGCCCGAGGCGAAAGCGCTGCAACTTCCTGTTTCTCGAGAAGCGCTACAAGAACAAGCCCGGAAGCTACGAGCAGATCTTCTTCCGAACGCAGAGTGCCATGCAGCAGCACCGCTCCGCCTCGCGGGTGCAGCTCCACGCCCACGGCGCCTATCGCGTGGTCATCGACTCTGCGGAGCGCTACCCCTGGAAGTTCGGCGGCGTCCCGGCCGAGCGCAGAAGGCTGCCCGCGGGGGACTACGCAGTGGAAGTTGACGGCGAGCTCGCGGCGGTGGCGGAGCGCAAGACCTTCGAGAACATGCTCACCGACTTCGGCGCCGTGAGGGTGCTCCACGGCAAGCTCGACGACCTCTCGCGGTGGACCCGTTCAGCCCTCGTCATCGAGGGGGAGTACCGCGACTTTCTCAGCACCGCGAAGCTCGCCGGGCGATGGCCGGCCTCACATGCCGCGCGGGTTCTCTCGGAGCTCCACGTGCTCCACCCCACCGTGCAGATCATCTATGCGGGAAGCCGCAAGGCCGCGGAGCAGTGGTGCGTCGCCTGGTTTGCCGCATGCGCCAAAGAACTCTGGCACCGGCGAGGGGATGAGCCGGACGGCGAGGCACTCGGCGACGTGCTCGGCGAGCCGCCGGCGCTCTACGGTGATCAACGTGTCAGCACCCCTGCCGACACCGGCGAGGCACTCAGGCGTCTCATCCTCTCCGGCGCCGATCTCCCACGGCCGTTCGCCATCGGTGATCTCCGCGCGGCCTTTCCCGGTGTCTCGGATGCCCGAATCCGCTCCACGCTCCAGGCCCTCAAGCGCGAGGGGCGGATCGAGTCGGAAGGTGCGGGCCGCGCCTCGCGGTGGTGGGTGCTGTCATAGGCGCGGTTGCGCGCGCGGGCTACATACAGTACACTTAATGTATGAAAACCATAACGGTCAATGTATCAGAGCCCGTGTATGCTGACTTTCGCGAACACGCGAAGAAGATGGACCGTCCGACCTCCGAGCTCATTCGAGAGGCCATGGAGGAGTACAGGAACAGCCGCATCAAAAGCGGCATAAGCGTCCGTGACATCCATCCCCTCGGGCTCGAACCGCGCAGCGACGCGCCCACCGGCGGCGAGCAGGAGCGCGACCTCCTCGACGAGATGCTGCATGATCTACGGGCTTGATACGACCATTCTGGTTCAACTTGAGCTTGCCGACCACGAAATGCACGCGAGAGCTGCCCGGGTGCGGGACCGTCTTCTCGGCGAGGGCTGCAGCTTCGCCGTCGCGCCGCAGGTGCTCGCCGAGTTCGTCCATATCATCACCGACTCGCGCCGATTCACCAATCCGGCGCCCATGCCACGCGCGCTCGAGCAGTCCGAGCGATGGTGGAACGCCGAGGAGATCACCAGGGTCTTTCCCGGGCCCGATGCCGTTTCCACATTTCACCGCTGGATGCGTGATAGGGATCTCGGCCGGACCCGCATCCTCGACACGCTCCTCGCGGCTACCTATGCCACCGCCGGCATAACCGCCGTCGTCACGAGCAACACCCGCGACTACCACTCCTTTATGGATACAGTCGTTACGCCCTGAAAAGCGGTCACCTATCCGTGCACTGTACCCCGTCTCCGTCCCCGCCTACATTCGGCCAACGTCACCACCCAGGAGGCGACGAGATAATAGAGGGGGAAGGCCAGCGAGACGAGGATCCAACCTTCGGTCCGGAGCGGACCGGTCACGATGGCAATCATC
>JAAAOH010000297.1 GCA_009908925.1 Spirochaetota bacterium
TACCGGCGTGCGCTCTCGAACTGCGGTACCGCCCTGGTCCACGGCATGCGGGTGCCGGTGTGTGGCCGCGTGTCGATGGACATGATCACCCTTGACCTCACCGACCTCACCGAGGAGCCTTCGGTCGGTGATGAAGTGGTGCTCCTCGGCCGGCAGGAGTGGCCACCGTGGGACCGCGCGGGGGCCGATTCCGGGGCGCGGGAGGCAGCCATCCTCGCCGAAGAAATGGCGGAGGCAATCGACACCATCAGCTACGAGATTACCTGCGGCTTCACGCCGCGGATCCCGCGGATCTATCGCGGCCCCGGCGAATCTGACGCGCGGCCGTTGTAACCGGCCGTGGTTCCGGCAGCACGCCGTGCTGCCCGCCGACTTGCACACGGCCTGGGCCTCCCCTATGATTGGTTCATGATCGACATTGACCACCGAAGTGTCCTCCTTGTCAGCGGAAGCCCGCGAAAAAACGGCAACACCGACCGGCTGCTCCACGAGATCGAGCGAGCCCTCGGCGAGCGCGGCGTGGCGACCACGTTCGCAGCGCTGCGCGATTACTCGATTCACTCATGCACCGGCTGCGAGCGCTGCCGCGTGGACGAGACCTGCACCGAGTTCTACGACGGGATGCACCTCCTCTATCCGCTCATCGAGCAGGCCGCCGGACTCGTGGTCGGCTCTCCCACCTACAACTACAACATCACCCCGGAGATGAAGTGCTTCATCGACCGCTTCTACCCCTACTTCCACTTCGGGAAGGAGAGGCCGGGCCCGTACTCGAGTAGACTTGCCGGCGCCGGGCGCAAGCTGGTGACCGTCGGGGTGTGCGAGCAGAATGAGGAGAGCGAGATGCGCTTCACCATGCCCGCGATGAGCGACGCCTTCGGCGCCATCGGGTACGAGGTGGTCGAAGAGCTCGCCGTGCTCGGCCATTTCGCGAAGGGATCGGTCGCAGGGGACGAGGATGCATATGCGCGCGCCGCGCGTGCCGGGGCTACCCTCGCCGACTCGCTGCAGCGCTGACCCGGGCGGGCGACAGCTTGACGCCGCGACGCCGCCGGAATAGCATCAACTTCCCATGGACAGAAAGATACTCGCCGCTACGAGCGTCGGACACGCACTCTGTCATATTTCGATGCTCACGCTGCCCGCGGTGCTTTTGCCGGTCTCTCAGGACTACGGGCTGTCGCTGACACGGGTGACCGGCATCGGTACGATCGCCTATCTCCTCTTCGGGCTTGGTGCACTTCCGGCCGGTCTGCTTGCGGGAATCACCAGCGCGAAGCTCGTGCTGATTCTCTTCTTCGTCGGCACCGCGGCCTCCGCCCTGGTGGTGGCCCTCGCGCCGACCTTCACCGTATTCGTCATTGGCATGGCATTGCTCGGCCTGGTATCGAGCATCTATCACGTCGCCGGGCCCACCCTGATCTCGCACTTCTCCGGCAAGACCGGCCGCTCCTACGGTGTCCACGGGGTGGCAGGAAGCGCAGGGATCACCCTCGCTCCGCTCATCGCCGGCGTGCTTGCAAGCGTCCTCGACTGGCGGGCGGCCTACTTTGCGCTTCTCGTTCCCGCCCTCTACGGCGCGGCGCTCCTGCTGCTCGACCGGGAGATTCCCTACGCCCACGCGGAAGGCAACCGCCACTCCGGGGAACAGAAGCAGGGCGGCAACGCGCGCTGGATGACCTTCGTGCTGTTGCTCCTGGTCATGACGGTTAACGGCTTCGTCTACAGGGCGTTCCTCACCATGTTTCCCACCTACCTCTCGCAGTCGATTCCCATCGGCGAGATCTCCCCGGTGCTGTCGGGCGGCGTGCTCGCCAGCCTGGTACTTGCTTTCGGGATGGTGGGACAGTACGCCGGCGGCCTGGTCGCCGACCGCATGGATCGCTTCCGGCTCTACACTATTCTCATAGTCATTTCGATACCGCTGCTGTTGCTCGTCGGAATGACCCGCCAGTGGATGCTCCTCGGCGTTGCCATCGTCTTCTCGCTGTTCTACTTCCCGTTGCAGCCGGTGGAAAACAGCATACTCGGCACCTACGTCCCACCGCGGCTCGTGAGCTCTATCTTCGGCATGAAGTTCATCCTCACCTTCGGCGTCGGCAGCGCAGGTGCGGTCTTCTCCGGCTACGTGGCCGAGGCGATGGGAACCGCGGCGGTCTACATGATTCTCGCACCGGTGACGCTTGTCGCCGTCGCGCTCGCCCTCGCAGCCATGCGCGCCCGCGCCCGTGCAGGGCTCGCGGCGCGGGATGCCGCAGAGGTTGCATAAGGTATGACGACCTCGGACCCCTTCAATCTGAACCGATTCGTCGAGGCACAGGAGCGTGTCGCGGATGCCGTCACCCGCGAGCTTCGCGCAGGACGCAAACAGAGCCACTGGATGTGGTTCGTATTCCCGCAGGTTCGCGGTCTCGGAAGCAGCCCGACGGCGCAGCGCTACGCCATCGGCTCTCTCGATGAAGCTTCAGCCTACCTTGCTCATCCGGTGCTCGGCCCACGGCTGCGCGAGTGGACGCAGATCGTACTGGAGGTTGAAGGCCGAAGCGCAGAGGAGATCTTCGGGTACCCGGACTACCTCAAGTTCCGCTCTTCGATGTCCCTCTTCAGCCGCGTACCCGGCGCCGATCCGGTATTCACGAAGGCGCTCGAGAAATTCTACGGCGGAGAGCCCGACCGGAAGACGCTCGACATCCTCGGCGTGGATTGACCGGAGCGCATTCGCTCCCGGATAATGCCTCCGGAGGTGGCCCATGATCGAGATCAGTCCTGAGTTCGCCGCCGCTTACGCGGGGTGCGTGGTCGGCTATGTGGGCGTCGAGTTCAAAACGCCGCCCGAGTTCACCGATGACCTCGAGGACGAAGTTGCCCGGCGCGAGCGGGAATTCGTGTCGCACTACGGACAGAGCTCCCGCGCTGAGCTCAAGGCACTTCCCGTCCTCTCAGACTACGTACGCCACTTCAGGCGCTTCAAGAAAACCTACCACGTGTTGCTGCAGCTCGCCTCGGCAGCCGAGGGAAAACCAATCCCGCGCGTCTCGCCGCTGGTCTCTATCATGCTCACCTCCGAGCTCTCCACCCTCGTGTTGAGCTCCGGACATGATCTCGACGTGGTGCACACGCCACTCACCTTCCGCCCCGGCTCGAGCAACCGGGACATCGAGCTTCTCGGCGGACGATCCCAGGCCCTCAAGGACGGCGACATCACGCTGAACGACGGCGACACCACGCTCGCCGCGGTGGTCTACGGTCAGAGCGTCCATGGGATGATTGGTGACGCCACAACACGCGCGATCCTCATCGCCTACGGCGTGCCCGGGATAGATGCCATGGAGCTCCGCGCGCACCTCGACGATATGGTCACGCTGATCGGGCTGACTGGCGGCAGGCCCGTGATTAACGGGCCGCAGGTGATTTCGGTCGGGGGATAGGCGGGGGGCGGGCGTCGCATGGCCGACCGCCCTGTGCGGATGGGCCCGGCGACTATCCGATCGACAGGCTCTATCGTTAAATTAAAACTGATATGAACAGGCCCACAAGCGAGCACATCACAAGGAAAGACGACGCGACGGCACGGGCGGAACCCTGGGTGAGCTGGAACGGGAACATCGTTCACTCCTACGATACCGTTGTCAGTCCAAGCACCGAGGAGGAGCTTGCCGAGGCGGTGCGATCCGCCCGCCGGGTGCGCATATACGGTAACAAGCAGTCTTCGTCGGATATTGCCGCAGGAACCGAGACGCTCATCGACAGCAGCCGATACAACAGAATCCTCTCCTTCGACGAGGAGGCGGGGCGTGTTACCGTGCAGAGCGGCGTGACCCTGAAAGACCTCATGCAGGAGATCGAGGCGCGCGGCTGGACATTTCCCTGCCTGCCGGACATCGACACGGTGAGGATCGGCGGTGCGCTTGCAACCGGAACGCACGGCACCGCAGGTGACGCACATCCACTCGCCGAATACATGGTCGCCGCGCGACTCATCAAGGCCGACGGAAGCATCGAGGAAATCGACGAGTCGAGCGATCTCATGCCGGCGCTGCGCGCATCGCTCGGAACGCTCGGCGTGCTCTCCACCGTGACCTTCGACCTCCACCCGCTCTACTACATGCGCGTGGAAGAGCAGGCGATTCCCGATGAAGAGTGGCTTGCCCACTATCGGCAGTGGCTGGAGGACTACGAGTTCGTCAGGATCATCTGGTTGCCGCACACCGGATACGGCTGGGTGGTGCTCGGAGAGCGGATCGACGCCGATACGCCGGTCGAGGAACGCGCCGCACCGCGCTACGTTCGCCATCGACGTGAGGTCTCGAAGTTCCTCTATAAGCGCACGCTGCGGTTTCCACGCTTCACGCGGTTCGCGAACAGGCTGATCCGAACGCTCTTCTTCGCGCACCGCATTGTCGAAAAGGGCACCCTCTACGGAGCCACCGTCACCAAGTCACGCGGTTCAACCCTCGAGCTCGCCGAGTGGACGGTGGCGATGGACCGCTTCGAGGAGCTCTTCGCGAAGCTCCGCAACGCCCTGGAGAGCAACGATAATGACGCCTACGCCCACGTCCCCATGGATATCCGATTCCTCAAAGGCGACGATACGTGGCTGAGCACGGCCTACGGTAGGGACACCGTCACGGTGGGCTGCGTCACGCGAAACCCCGAGCACGCCGATGAGTACGCGGCATTCGACCTGGTGGAGCGCATCTTCCTGGAGCACGAAGGACGTCCGCACTGGGCCAAGCGTTTCAGAGCAAAGGCGCCGGAGCTCGCGCCGCTGTACCCGCGATGGGACGACTTCGTTGCGCTCAGACGCCGAATGGATCCCGAGGGCAAGTTCCTGAACCCCTACCTCGCCGAAATCTTCGAGTAGCGCAGCCCGCCGGTCCACGCGGGCCGCGGCAACCAGGCGGGCCGCGACGCCCCCGCGGGCCACGTCGCCCCCGCCGTCTACTTCCGGAATCCGCGGACGTAGAAGAGGTTCCCGGCAAACTCCACCTCGACGACCTCGCCCGTATCGATGAGATCGCGAAGCTCCGTCTCCGAGGCGCCGTCGCGGCGCAGAATCTCCTCCACTGCCTCGCGGCGCATGGGATGAACCGCGGTGATGCCCAGCAGATCCTCCCGCGCGTCTCCGGAAGCCGCAAACTCGTTTCCCTCGTAGCCGATGAGGTTCTCCACGGAAAGCCCGCGTGAGGCGAACGCCCCGTAGGCTCGGGCCACGGACTGCTCTGACGCGGGCTGTGCCCAGCTCTCGGCGGGCGGCCGTGTGGGTATCGAGATGTAGGAAACGTCGGGGCCGAGCTCCGCGATGATCTCGGCGGCGGCCTCGACCTGCTCGGTGCCGTCGTTGACGCCGTCCACGAGCATCGTCTCGGTGGTCAGGGTACCGTCAAAGCCGTCGGCGAACATCCGAAGGCCGGTCATGATTTCGTTGAAGTCCAGCCGGCGATGCGGGCGGTCGATGCGTTTCCAGGTGCGCTCATCCGGCGCGTCCACCTTTACCGAGATCCAGTCCACGCCGGCCACCGCCGCACGCACTTCCTCATCACCCATGAGCGAGCTGTTGGTGATGAGGGCCACGGGAACGCCGAGCGTCGCCAGCCCCTCAACCAGCCGGTCCAGATTTGTGTCGAGGGTCGGCTCGCCGTCGGGAACAATAGTGAGGTAGTCCACCCGATCGCCCCGCTCCTGAGCCGCGGAGAGATGCTCCCCCGCCTCGGCAATCAGCGACTCAGGGTCGAAGAACTCGCGCCGCTGCGCCGTCATCTCTATTGCACGCCCGAGCTGGCAGTAGACGCATGAGTAGGAGCACACCTTGGGCGGAATGTTGTTCACGCCGAGGCTGCGCCCGAGCCGGCGGGAGGGAACGGGGCCGAAAACTCGTTGCATACTCTCAGTATACACCCGGGCCCGGTGCCGCGCGAGTCACCGGCTGATGGCCCGCCTCAGACGACGGTGACACCCTCCGCCTCGAGCAGGGCGATGCCGTACTCGATCGACACCGCGTAGGAAAGTGTCGGGGCCACGGTGACGTCCTTGTGATGCTCGTCCGGGCGGATTTCGATGGGATCGAAAGGAGCTACGGTAATTCCGATTACGCGGGCATCGTGCGCGTCGATCAGGGGGCCCCCACGTTCACCGTCGTGTACGAGGGTGTCAAAGAGCAGCAGGCGATGCCCGGCAGGTGTCTCTATCTTCGAGGAGAGCGTTGCCTGCAGAACGAC
>JAAAOH010000368.1 GCA_009908925.1 Spirochaetota bacterium
ATTTCATCGAAGAGGCCAACACGGGTAAAGGTATGAGATATCCCGTATGGATCAAGCCGTACGTGCGATATATCCTGCCGCTCATCATACTCGTGGTCTTCGTGCAGGGTTACATCGATAAGTTCTTCAGTTGAGAACTGCAGTAAGGCGGGGACGGAGGTTTCCGCCTCCGCTATTTCGACTCAGCAAACGCAAAGGCTCCCCGGTTCGGGGAGCCTTTTTTTGCGGCCGGCACGAAGCGCGAGGGACGGAGGTTCGAGAAGTGCAGGCGTGAAGCGGCCGTGCCGGCCGCGGGTCAGCCCAGTCCCTTCACAAACTCTTCAACCAACGCGTTGAACTTCTGCGCGTGCTCCCAGAACATCATGTGTCCGCCGAGTACACGGGTGCCGGTGTTCGGCATGTGTTTCGTGAGGAACGGTTTCGCAGTATCCGCCCAGTGTTCGGCGAGTACGTAGAGTGAAGGAACCTCGCGGTCCATCGTGGCGGCTTCTTTGGAATAGTCGGAGAGCATCGCGTTGCCCCAGAGTGCCAGGGCCGCCCAGGTTGGCGTCTTCAAGGAGTCGCCTGTCACCCAATCAAGCTCCTCCTGGGTCAACTCGCGCTGGATCATCACCTCTTTCGCATACATCTCGACGAATGCACGCTGACCTTCCACCGTCCCCAGCAACTCCGTCGACACCTCGGCCACCTCTTCGATGCTGCCTTCGACCCAGTCGTCGGCTGAGCTCGAAAGGGCCTTGAAGGACATGTCGATGCCGATGAATCCGCCAAGGTTGCCGGTCCCGTGAGCGCGCACCGTTGCGTATGCCTCGAGGCATCCGGTTGACCATCCCACGAGTATCGGTCGCTCGATACCGAGCTTCTCGAGGAACACGCCGAGGTCATGACCGTGAGTGTTATAGGAGTTCCCCACCGCGACTTTGGTAGAGTTGCCCTGCCCCCGGGGGTCCACCGCGATGACACGGTACGCACCGGACAACTGCTCGAGCTGGCGCTCGAACACCGCCGATGAGAACGTCCATCCGGGCACGAACACGATCGGTGTCCCACTCCCCGCTTCCCGATAGAAAAGCTCAACCCCTTTTGCCACCTCAACATACCCGCTCTTCACTTTCGCCATCTGCTCGCCCCTTCCAATTAGATTTTTGGACGGCCCTCGTCCTTAAAGGATGCAGACGATACGCCATCCCGGTTATTCGCTGGTCATTGTAGCATGCCGAGAGGGACGGAGGATAAACCGGGGGCAAAAAGGGGCCGGGCAAATCGAGCCAGAACACAAGCAACAGTTCGGTTTTGGCCGTAGCATTTGATATGAGAAAGACGCGCAAACTTCAACGCGGTGCCTCCTACCACGTGGTTGCCCGCGCAAACAGACAGGAGTTTATTCTCTCTTCGGATGCCGTGAAGCAGCTTTTTCTAAAGACGCTGCTTCGTGCGAAGAAACGCTACCGTTTCGAAATCATCACCCTGTGCGTGATGAACAACCACGTGCACCTGATGCTGAGACCGGGCCGCGATGAGTCGCTCTCCCGGATCATGCAGTGGGTGCTCAGTGTATTCGCGATCCGCTTCAACATCTTCTTCGGCATCCGCGGGCACGTGTGGTATGACAGGTTCAAGAGCAAGGTCATCGAGAGTTTGCGGCAGTTCGTCGCGACGTTTCGCTACATTCTCGAGAATCCGTTGAGGGCAGGCCTCGTCGAGAAACCCGCCGACTATCGCTATGGCGATTACGGCTTTGCCCGTGACGGGCCGGCAGGGCTCATAGACCGGGAGGCGGCGGCGGTGAACATGTCACTGCCGAGAGAGATCGATCGGAATCGTCTTGTACGCGCGATCGAGCTCGCCCGCCCCACCTAGCGGTATCTGGCGATCGCCCGCTCGAATCCCGGCATCGCACCGGTGATGGTTTCGTCCGGCACGCAGAAGGAAAGCCTGAAATGCCCGGGCAATCCGAAACCGCTTCCCGGGACGGCCAATACCAGCTCATCCTGTAGCGCCTGCACGAAGGCAACGTCATCGCCGCCCGGCGCCCTGGGCATGAGATAAAAGGTCCCGCGCGGCTTCACGAACTCGTAGCCTAGGCGCTCGAGTCCATCGCAGATGAGCTCTCGCTTCCGTGCGTACTCCGCGATATCTACGGTCTCCCCCTGCAGCTTCCCGACAACCCGCTGCATCATCGCCGGCGCATTGACGAAGCCCAGTATTCGGTTGCACAGAATGATACCGCCAACCAGATTCGCATGATCCTCTATGTCAGGATGCACGGCGGCGTAGCCAATCCGCTCGCCCGGGATCGAGAGATCTTTTGAATAAGAGGTTACAACGATGCTGTTCCGGTAGTGAGAGAAGACACTCGGAACCTCCGTCCCCTCGTAAACGATCGCAGTATAGGGCTCGTCACTCACCAGGTAGATCGTACGCCCGTACTCCTCACTCTTTCTCGCGAGCACCTCGCCCAGGGCAGCTATCGAAGAAGCCGGATAGACCGCACCAGTGGGGTTATTCGGCGAGTTTATGATAACGGCCGACGTTCGCGGGGTCAGAGCTCCCTCGATCGCCGCAATATCGAGGTCGAACTCCTCGGTGGTCGGAGCCAGGGTCAGAGCTGCGCCGTGGTTGTCGGCGTAGAAACCGTACTCGACAAAGTATGGGATCATCGCGAGTACTTCGTCCCCGGGGTCGACGATCGCTTTTATGACGGCATTGAGCCCTCCTCCGGCCCCAACCGTCATTACGATGTCATCGGCTGTTGCGCTCACACCGTGGCGGCGAGACACGAAGCCCGCAACCTCCTGCCGGACATGAGGATAGCCGCCATTCGGCATATAGCCGTGTTTGTTCGGGGCTGTCTCGCGTACAGCCTCCTCGAGGGCCTTTTGGAAGGAGGCGGGAGGCGGGACGTTGGGATTTCCGAGACTGAAGTCGAACACGTTCTCCACACCGTGTTTCGCCTTCAGCTCGGCACCTGTTTCGAACATTCTGCGGATCCACGAGGACTTCTCCATGAATCCCTTGATCTTTCTCGATACAGCCATAATCCTCCGTCCCTCCTACGCGTTCGTCAGGCGTACTGCCGGCCGAACTGAAACGCGTTCCAGTTGCCTTCCACGAACTCATCGGGGATGAGCTCCTCGATAGCCGCACGCCAGGCGTCCTCGGCGAGATTGACTCGTGTGGACAGCACGCCGAGCAGCGCAACATTTGCAAACTTGCTGTTCTCTATGTGTGACTTCAGCGCCTTCGGATCCACGAATATCACGTTCGGGGCTTGCTTTTCGAGCTCTTCACGAACTCCTTCGGGGTATTCCTTCACTTCGGCCGGGTTGATGCGCTGCTCGCTCGCGATAATCGTTGTGTCACGCCGCGCGTACTCGAGCCAGCGAAGGGTCTCCATGAGCTCGAGAGAGAAGAGCACGTCGGCCTCGCCGTGAGATATGGTCGGCGAATGAATGGTCTCTCCGAAGCGCACATGGCTGAACACCGAACCGCCGCGCTGGCTCATCCCGTGGATCTCGCTTTTCTTCGCGTCGAGTCCCGCGTGCATCGCCGCCTTCGTAAGAATGTTGCTCGCCATGATGATGCCCTGTCCTCCGACCCCAACCATCAGGACGTTCGTCGACTCATCTGCCATCACGCGGCACTCCTCTTCTTCAGTTTCTGTTTCAGGATCACACATGTTCCTTTCACCACGAGGAGGGACATACCCGACCGCTCGCCGAGGTCGGTGACGGCCTCCTCGATATCGGACGGCTTATAGGCGTCGACCATTCGATAATTCTCCGCCGATATGCCGACGGCGGCGGCGAGCTTCTCGTAGTCGAGCTGAAAGCTCTCGCTGTGGTCGATGCGCTCGCCGGAGAAGGGGTTGGGCTGCATGCCGGTCATTGCGGTTGTCCCGTTGTCGAGGACGATGACGAGCCCGTGTCGACCGTTATAGGCGGCGTTTATGAGCCCGCTGATACCTGAGTGCGCAAAGGTTGAGTCTCCGATGACAGCGACGGTGTCGCGCTTGTGCGCCTCGCCTTCGGCGATTTCGATTCCCTGTGCCACGGTGACGCTCGCGCCCATGTCCACGCAGGTGTCCATCGCGCTGAACGGCGGAAGCGCCCCGAGGGTGTAGCAGCCAATATCACCTGTGACTTTGAGTCCCTTGTCGTGGAGCTTCTGGAACACGGTGCGGTGCGGACAGCCCGGACAGAGCGCCGGCGGCCTCGGGGGCAACTGAAACCCGTTTTTGATGCCCCCATGAATCGTCTTTTCGCTCGCGACACCCGCCTTCTCGAGCGCTTCGCGGATCCTGTCGGGATTGAGCTCTCCGAGAATCGGCAGATGCTGTTTTCCCTCCACCTCGAGTCCCCAGGCTTTGATACGCATCTCGAAGAAGGGATCGAGCTCCTCGACGACGAACACGCGATCGACCGAATCGACGAATCGGCGGATGAGGTCTTCGGGCAGGGGATGCACCATGCCGAGCTTCAGTACCGACGCCCCCGGATAAAGCTCTCGCACATAGGTATATGCAATGCCGGAGGTTATGAAGCCGATCTTCGTATCGCCCATTTCCACACGGTTTATCTCGAACGTGTTGGCATCCGCGGTAATGCGACCGAGTCGCTTCTCCACCTCCACATGGCGGAGCTTCGCGTAGGCGGGAATCATCACATATTTCCTGACGTCGCGGGTGAAGCCTTCCGTGGAGGGAAGCTCGGCGCGCGGGCCGGTGGTGACCACGCTCTGAGAGTGTGAGATCCGGGTGGTGCTTCTCAGGATAACCGGCGTGTCATAGGCCTCGGAGATCTCGAAGGCGAGCTTCGTGAAGTCTTTTGCCTCCTCGGAGTCCGCAGGCTCGAGCATCGGGAGCTTCGCGTGGTAGGCATAGTTGCGGTTATCCTGCTCGTTCTGAGAGGAATGCATGCTCGGATCGTCGGCACAGGCGATGACCAGTCCGCCCTTCACGCCGATGTACGAGCTTGTGAACAACGGATCGGCGGCCACATTCAGGCCCACGTGCTTCATGGTCACGAGAGTACGCGCGCCGGCGAGTGCCGCGCCGATGCCGACCTCGAGAGCGACCTTCTCGTTCACCGACCACTCAGTCATCACCCCATCATAGTCGGTGAGACTTTCGAGAATTTCGGTCGACGGCGTGCCGGGATAGCCCGTACCGACCCGACAGCCCGCCTCCCAGGCGCCCCGAGCGATCGCCTCATTTCCTGAGAGAAGCAACTTGTCCATATGAGTCTCCTTCTGACGGGGACGGAGGTTCCCCTGATGACGGTTATTGCCATGCGTATACTCAATTCTACCCCCGGGTTTCGGAATCGGTCAATGAAAGAATAAAACGTTCATATATCCTGAACCGAAACCAAAAAATGTTGCTGTATCCAATCGATATCGACACGAAACAATTTTCCGAATTGACAGGTGGAAAGCCCCGCGCGACACTTTTCAGTAGGGGTGCGGTCGCCTGCAAGCCCGACGGGGCCCGGCGGCGCGAAGCGTACACCCGAGGAGGGCGCGATGCACGACGAGCCGAATATCAAAGCGAACGAGAAGTCCGGCGCACGGCCGAAGCAGAAGCCGAGCTTGCACGACACGGTGCTCGGTCAGTTCAATCTGGCTGCAGATCTCTGCGAGCTCGATCCCGACATCAGGCGAATCCTGTCGGCAACCAACAACGAACTGGTGGTACATTTCCCGGTCCGTATGGATTCGGGCCGCATCGAAGTATTCAGCGGATACCGTGTGCAGCACAACAACGCACTCGGCCCCTACAAGGGCGGTCTCCGGTTCCACCCCTCGGTACACATCGAAGAGGTAAGAGCCCTTGCGATGTGGATGACGTGGAAAGCGGCCATAGCCCGCATACCCTACGGCGGCGCGAAGGGAGGAATCACCCTCGACCCCGCCAACTACTCGGAGACCGAGCTCGAACATATCACGAGGCGATTCACCTACTCTCTCGGCAACAACATCGGGCCCGACTATGATATTCCGGCGCCCGATGTGAACACGAACGCGCAGATCATGGCCTGGATTCTCGATACCTACCTCGCCACCAAACCACCCGACGAGCGCCAACGCTGCATTCATGTGGTCACCGGTAAGCCGGTCGAGGCCGGAGGTAGTGAGGGCCGCGACCGGGCCACCGGTGAGGGCGTATACTACGTGGTGCAGAAGTGGGCCGAGCAGCAGGGCAAGCGCCTGG